>JAHEMX010000249.1 GCA_024643445.1 Desulfobulbaceae bacterium
GAACGAGCTGAACTATGCCTATATGGTGACCACTGCCAGGATGCTGCTCGATCTGGTTGAGAAAATCCAGGGCGAGCTCGCTATTGTCTTCGATTTCATCAATATCGGCGGCGGACTCGGTATCCCCTACCGGCCGCATGACAAACCACTTGACCTGGGATCAATGGGCCGTGAGATCACCCAGCTCTTTAAAGCCTTCAAGGCGAAAAACGGCTATATGCCTGCCCTTTATATGGAGAGCGGAAGATATATTACCGGACCGCATGGCGTGCTGGTGGTTAAGGCGATCAACCGCAAGGATATTTACCGGACCTATATCGGCGTCGATGCCTGCATGTCATCGCTGATGCGCCCGGGCATGTACGGAGCCTATCACCATATCAACGTGCTGAACAGAAACGGCAGCGAAATCCTGGAGAAAGTGGATGTGGTCGGTTCGCTCTGCGAGAACAATGACAAGTTTGCCATCCAGCGGGAACTGCCGCCGGTCGTTGACGGGGATATCATGATCATCCATGATACCGGCGCTCACGGACACTCCATGGGCTTCAACTACAATGGCAAACTTCGGCCGCAGGAACTCCTGCTCAAGGAGAACGGCAGCGTTTCCCTGATCCGCCGCGCCGAATCAGCCGAGGATTACTTCGCAACCCTGGAATTTACCGAAAACATTCTGCAGCTCTAGATAAAAAAAGGGATGGCATCAGGCTGATGTCATCCCTTTTGCAAACCCTTTCCCAACGGGCAGGCTCAGTCGCTTGCCTGCTCCTTGGCCAGTTCCTCCGGCGACAGCGTCCAGAACGGGGTTCCGTCCTTGGTCATGCGCAATTTAAGGCTCCAGTCATTGTCCTTCTTTATTTTTGCGGCGATGAATACTGTTTCGTTGCCGATATCTGCCCATGCCCCGCTGATTTTCACCCACTCACCACTGCGCAGGCCGCATTCCCGTGCCGATATAAAGGACTCAGGACCCAGGTGCACCATCACCTTGTCTCCGCCGCCTTCGTCAAGGATGAAGGCCGTACCGGGGGCCATGTCCTTCATCGGCGTTACCGTGACGAATTTGACAATTTTCCCTTTGATACTGTCACGTTCTTTGTAATCATAGAGTTTTCCATACGCTGATCCGGCTTCCCAGCCGTTTATGTCGGCCGCAGAAGCGACGATGGCGGAGCAGAAGCTAAGTACCAGGAATAGTCCGGCCAGATACCGGCAGCCTCGGGTTCCATAATAAAGCAGGTCCTTCATTTCATCCTCCTTCATGTATTGCTGCAGGATATGTTTCGCCCTCAGAAGAGCCGCCACGCCGGGGGTTCCAGACAGGTTTCCCGGCATGGTATTCTTACATTTGCTTTTTCAAGCAGACAACAGCGCCGCAACACCCTGGGACGCATGCAAGGCGGTCGTGTCGTAGAGCAGCACACGGCTGTTGTCCGGAGACAGCAGCAGGGATATCTCGGTGCAGCCGAGAATAACCGCCTGGGCGCCCTTTTCGGCGAGCTCGCCGACGATGCGCCGGTAGTGCCTCCGGGAACCCTCGGAGATCACCCCCCGGCAGAGCTCCTGAAAAATAACCCGGTCAACGATGGTACGATCATCTTTTTCAGGAACGAGCACCGTCAAGCCATATTTTCCCTGCAGCCTGCCGCGATAAAAATCGTGCTCCATGGTGAAGCGGGTGCCGAGCAGACCAACGGTGCGGATATTGTCCGCAACGACACGCTCACCGGTGGCATCGCCGATATGGAGAAGCGGAACGGATAACCGCGCTTCCACTGCGGGCGCAACCTTGTGCATGGTGTTCGTGCAGATCATGATATAATCGGCACCTGCCGTCTGCAGACGAACGGCGATGTCGCCAAGCATCTGTGCGGCATCCTCCCAGCGCCCCTGCGCCTGCATCTCTTCAACCTCGGCAAAATTTACGCTGTAGAGCAGAATTCTCGCCGAATGAAGCGATCCGCAGCGCTCTTTCACCCCTTCATTGAGAAGCCGGTAATAGGTCGCCGTCGACTCCCAGCTCATGCCGCCGATCAGCCCCAGGGTTTTCACCGGGCTACATCCTCGCCAGCAGCTGCCTGACCCGCTCGCGCGGCATCAATTGCTTCCAGTCCGGTCCAAGACAGTTCTCCCAGAGCGGAACAAGGCCGAGCGCGACGGTGGTCATCACTTCCATCTTTTCATCGGACAGGCCGGCGGTGATATGCTGCGGCAGGCTGATATCATGTTTTTTCATCATTTTTTTGAATTCCGCCACCCCTTCCGGGTAAAACTCCTCCCGTTGATTGAAGGCGATACAACAGCCGATGCCGTGGTGTACGCCAAGTACGAAGGATAGACCGTAGGAGAGCGCGTGGCAGGCACCGACCTGCGAGTAGGCGATGCTCATGCCGCCGAAATAGGAGGCCATCATCAGCTTGTCGTCCCTGTTGTCATGATCTTCAAGAAATACCTGGCGGCAGAGTTCAATTGATTTCTCGCCGTACGATCGGCTGAACTCGTTGATGAAGCTGCCGGTCAGGGACTCCACGTCGTGGATATAGCAGTCCATGCCGGTGTAAAACCACTGCTCCCGGGGAACGCCGGCAATGAGCTCGGGATCGAGGACGATCTGATCGTAGAGCGTGAAGTCGGAATTGATGCCGAGCTTTTTTTCAGGTCCGGTCAAAACGGTAGTCCGCGATATTTCCGCGCCGGTGCCCGACAGCGTCGGTATACCGACCTTGTAGACCCCGGGCGTGGTGATCAGGTCCCAGCCCTGGTAATCGGCAGCCGAGCCGGGATTTGTCAGCAACAGGGAAACGGCCTTGGCGATATCCAGGGTGGAACCGCCGCCGATACCGATAATGCCTTCCGGCACGCCCCGCCCCTTAGCCTTTATCCCGGCAACCAGCTTGTCTATATAGGAGGTCTTCGGTTCATCATCAACATTGACGGGCAGGACATAATCCTTTCCCGCGAGTGGCATCCTCTTTTCAAGAGCCTTGCCCTGAAAAACATCATCCATGACAAACACCATGTGTCCGCCTGGCGTGCGTCTTTGTTTGAGGATGTCAGCGAGCTGATTAAAACTGCCGCGTCCGAAAATGATACGGGGAACAATGGCAAAATTACGATACATGGATTAAAACTCCTTGAATTTTGAGCAGGAGCCGATGCGGTCCGGCCGGTTTTGACTGCTGCGCTTTATCGATGATTCATTAGCAGATGGCCCCGCAAATCTCAAGTGATTTAGCTCATGAACATAGACTTTGGCGTGCAGTATTGATTTTGATACTCTATACTGTTTGCTCTGCAATAACCTTAAACCGTTTCGGTATATTATCAATGTCCGTACTTGACGAAAAAAGCGTATTCACCTCACTCAACCAGAACGGTCCGCTCCGCGTCCTTGACTCGGTTGACCTGAGAGGGCAATTCACGCCGCAGGTCAAGGCGTGGGTAGCCGACCTCAGGAAAAGCAAGCTGCACGTCACCAAATACCGGGCTCTGCGCGGCCAGATCTTCGAGTTTCTGCATATCAGCAGGTACCGGGATATCGAAAGCCTGCTCGCCGATCCAGAGGCCCGGGCCGATTGCAGTTTTCGCGCCTCCACGCTGCTTGGCAACATGTTCGGCATCCAGGGAAGCGCGGCTGATATCAAATCCCGGGTGCATGAGTATTCGCGAACCGCCGATGCCGTCATCAGCTTCCTGAAAAGCAGGATATTTTCCCCCTACTCTTCCCACGTCGCCATCACCAACGAGGTGGAAATCGCCACCGACCCGGTCGACCTCCTGCTGCTTTATTTTGACGACCGTTATCACAAAAAGGCGCGATTTGAAGCCCAGCGCAAACTGGCCCTGATGAGTCTGGCCGGCAGCATCGATCAGCGGGAGCGGGAAACCGGCATTGAAGAAAAATTCGCCCTGTTTCTTGATTTTCTCAACGATTATGTGTGGAGCCGCAACCAGAAGATCGGCGGGCACGATATCGTCTACCTCGTATCCTACCATGATAACCCCGACTATTATTGTTCCGAGGTAAAGATCATACCGCGGCAGGAGGCGGCCTCAATCTCCCTGGAAAAAGGGGTAAAACTCACCCTGCTGAAACGAAGACGCTTTACCGTCGGCAATCGCGAGATTCCCATCTATGTCTCGATCCGCAAGAAACCGCCGGAGGCAAAAGTCCTCAAACTGCTGAGGAAAAATGAGAAGAACCCGGCCGTAGCCGTTGATGACGAACTTGGCCTGATGGCCGTACTGAACTCGACGGCAGACGTGAAAACCTTCCAGAAACACCTGACGCAGAGCGCGACCCGGGCCGATTCCTTCATGATTCTCGAGGATATATCCGACACCCTCACCGGCGGCTGCTACCAGGGCAACTCCATCGGGTCCAGCAGCAAAACCCCGATGCTTAAATTTTTCGCCCGTCTCGGCGGTATGCGCGTCGAGTTCATTATCCACACCAACCAGTCCTGGGTTAATTACATGTACCAGCGCGATGTGGCCCATGACGAGTATGAGGTCAAGAGGATCTTCGATTCCGGTGTCGCCGAACTGCTCTTCCCGCAGGACATTTACTTCCTCAATCACCAGGCGGTGCGCGACAACATGATTCGCTTGTCCCGGCAGAACATCGAGGACTCCTGGCGCTGGAGTAAAAACGGTTCCGGCTGATTTCCTTTATCCCACAGGCGGTCCATTATCCTCCGGCGATCATATCGAGCGGACTGGCGGCGGGATTTCTCAGGTCTTTCACCACGTGAAGATAGATCATCGTCGTATCCACCCTTTACAGGTTAGCGGCAATTCGTTTACCCTTTTAGGTGTGATCTATTTCTGGCCAAAAGGGGGTAATTATGTCCTGGAAGAAAACGACGACGATGGAGCAATAATTCGAGTTTTTTTACCTAATGGCGAACTGGACAGTATTTTCCTGAACCTCTCGTGGGATTTTTTATGAAAAAGAAAACAAAAATTTTGATTTATTTGTTGATTCTTTCCTTATTAGACATGGTTATACCCATACCTTTTACGGCTATCATGTTGATCTATGTTCTCTTAGAAAAACCTCCCTGGTTTATGGATCTGGTTACTGAAATTTATAATTCTTGATATAATTTAATAAAGGGCTTAACACCTGTCCCCTGAAATGGGGTAAGCTGAATCTTCACGTTCGATTCAATTTAAAAATCGTTTGATTACAACAGGAAAGCGGATAGCAGAGGATGTTGAGGCGTATAGCCCACCGGTAAACAGCTTCCTACCATCCCCTGCTCTAAAACCAAGAACAAGTATTACGAGGCCGAACCAGCCGTTTCAGCTTACTTATTGCCCTCTGCGTAAATTTACGCTGATCTCCAGCGCCCGATCATCAAGAGTTAGTAATTATGCGAATCGCCACAGATAAAGATCTGCCTGTCATTGTTTCCATCTACAACGCAACCGTTCCCAGCAGGCAGTCCACCGCCGATGTTAGCGAAGTTACGGTTGCTGAAAAGATGGACTGGTTCAAACAGCACCTTCCGAAAAAACGTCCCCTTCTGGTTCACGAACATAACGGAATGGTAATAGCCTGGGTCAGTTTTCAATCCTTTTACGGGCGTGCGGCCTATGATCACACGGCCGAAATAAGCATCTACATTGCACCGGAACACAGAGGAAAAGGCCTTGGCCGAACGCTTTTGTCAGAGGCAATTGAAATGACCAGGCAATTACATATCAAGACTTTGGTTTCTTACATTTTCTCGCATAATATTGCGAGTATCAGGCTGTTCACCTCCTTTGCCTTTGAGGAATGGGGAAAACTTCCAGATATAGCAGAGATGGATGGCAAGGAATACAGCCTTTCAATACTCGGAAAAAGAGTAAACAGATAAAATCCCGAATCAGTAATTCCATATAATCCGTGCAGTCACTCAGGCGCTTCAAACAGAGGTCTGAGTCTATTCAGAAAAGAAAACGACCGTCTACTTGCATTCACCACTGCTCAATAATGCCTAA
>JAHEMX010000250.1 GCA_024643445.1 Desulfobulbaceae bacterium
AGAAAAAGCATGAGCTGATACGGGGAAAACTGGGTGGAGAGCATCATTGACGCGAGCAGGACGAGGACAAGCAGCAGGATGGTACCGGTACTGCCGAGCAGTGCGTGGGTCAGGTTGAAAACCGTTGTGCCGAGAAAACCGCCGACCTTTAGCAGTTCCGGCCTTATAAGGGATAAAGAAGATAAAAGGGCACAGCAGGAAATAACCGCTCCCGTCAGCCCCAGGGTCACCTGCGGCAGGCGATCAAACGACATGCGCGGATTAAAAAACAGAAGAGAAACCAGACTCATCAAGCCAACGAGCAGATAGGCTCCCCAGCCGATGAAACCACCGAGAAACTGTGCAATAAAACGGCCGGCCTCGCCACACCAGTTGCCTGGACCGCCGGTCTGGAAAGACAGCAGGCTGAGGAAAACAAAAGCGGAGACAAAGAGCCCGAGCACCGCAAAAAACTCCTGTTTCAACGGCGGCCTGGTGTTTGCTTGAGATTGCGCCATACCCTGCATTACCCCTTGGAAATTCTGATCAAAAACGAGACATCACCACCAAGATTTACTCGCAATCTCCTGAAATTGCAAGGCAGTACAAATCCCGGCAGCAGGCAGGATCAATCCTGCCGAACAGATGACAGACGTTGTCTATCGTTTTTCTCCCGGGCAGAGCTGCAAAAAATCAGACGTTGAGAAATGAGAGGGACTATGAAGGGAAAAAAAGCTGCGCTCAGCGGTCAGTATCAGCATTCCCCTGAACGGTTTTCGGCATGGTGTCCTGCTGAACGGCGTCAAGGACCCCGTTGATAAATGCCGGCGAGTCTTCACTGCCGAAACGCTTGGCAATTTCAACCGCCTCGTTGATCGCTACCTGCGCGGGAACATCGGTGGCGTAAAGCAGCTCATAGATACTTATACGAAGGAGATTCCGGTCCATTCCGGCAATTCTTTCCAATCGCCAGTTGGTGGCATGAGCCCTGATGGCACGGTCAATGGCTTCCCGCTGCGTTCTTATGCCCTGCAACAAAGCGACGGCGTAAGGACGTGCCTTGTGGCTTATCTGGTACAAACTGCAGAATTGCTCGAAACGCTCCTCGAAGCCCTGTTTGTCGACATCACTTTTCCCGATAAAATCATCCTGAAACAGGAACTGGAGTGCCGTTTCCCGCGCTTTGCGCCTTGTACCCATAAAGCTGACCTGTCTATAAAGGGAAAAGCCGTGCCAGAACCAGCAGGGACACGGCTTCTCCGATAAAATGATGGTAAGTTCCTTCGTTTGGGCCCACACAAATCATTGCGGGGCAACTGCTAGTTCAGTTCGTCCATGAGATTGGCCATCTCGATTGCGGCAACCGCCACTTCACTGCCCTTGTTACCCGCCTTGGTACCGGCCCGCTCAATGGCCTGCTCGATGGTCTCGGTTGTCAATACACCAAAAAGTACCGGAATACCGGCGTCAAGGCTCACCTGGGCTGTGCCCTTGGAAACCTCGTTTACAACAACCTCAAAATGCGGCGTGGCACCGCGTATGACCACACCAAGACAGATGAGCGCATCATATTTCTTTGACCGGGCAAGTTTCTGCGCGACAAGCGGTATCTCCAGGGCACCGGGCACACGGGCCACCGCAATATCGGCCGCAGCAACGCCTGAACGGGTCAGGCTGTCCAGTGCACCTTCCAGAAGTTTTTCCGAGATAAAGGAATTGAATCGGGATACAACGATGCCGATTTTTTTACCATCTCCACGCAGATTACCTTCCTTGTATTGTATCATTTTTTCTGCCTTTCCCTATGAGTTCTCTTCTTCTCGACGCCAACCCGGTCTATTTAACCTGGATCAGGTGTCCCATTCGATCACGTTTGCACATCAGGTAACCCTTGTTTTCCTCACCGGGCTCCATCTCGATGGCGATGCGATCGACAACCTCGATACCATAACCTTCGATACCGACTATCTTTTTCGGGTTATTGGTTAACATGGCCATCTTGGTGATACCAAGATCGCGAAGAATCTGCGCACCGATACCGTAATCACGCAAATCCGCTTTGAACCCGAGTTTCAGATTAGCCTCGACCGTATCAAAGCCCTCGTCATCCTGCAATTTATAGGCCTTGATTTTGTTCACCAGTCCAATGCCACGCCCTTCCTGTCTCATGTAGAGCACAACGCCGCTGCCACGCTGGTCTATCATGCGCATGGCAGCATGGAGCTGCCCGCCGCAGTCGCAGCGCGAAGACCCGAAGACATCCCCGGTCAAACATTCGGAATGAACCCGGACCAGCACCTCTGAATCCGGATCGATTACATTCTTGACCAGAGCAATATGTTCGAGGTCATCAACATCGTTGGTATAAACAATAGCGGTGAACTCACCCGCATGCTCAGTCGGTATCCGCGCCTCGGCCGCGCGATGCACCAGCGCATCCTGGCGCAGGCGATAGGCGACGAGATCGGCAATGGTGGCAATTTTCAGGCCATGCTTTTTGGCAAACAGTTCCAGATCCGGCATTCGGGCCATGGTGCCATCGTCTTTCATGATCTCGCAGATGACCCCGGCCGTCCGCAGACCGGCAAGACGGGCCAGATCAACCGATCCTTCGGTCTGCCCGGTCCTCACCAGGACGCCGCCGTCTCTTGCCCGCAACGGAAAGACATGCCCCGGACTGATGATATCGTATGGTTTGGCGTCCGGCGCAACAGCCACCTCTACGGTTCGCGATCGATCCGCTGCAGAAATTCCGGTGGAAACGCCGGTACGCGCCTCAATGCTGATGGTAAATCCGGTACCGTAGGGAGACTGGTTGTTCGACACCATCATCGGCAGCTGCAACTGGTTAACAATGTCACCGCTCAACGTCAGGCAGATCAGACCCCTGCCGTGGGTGGCCATGAAATTGATCGCCCCGGGGGTAACCAATTCTGCGGCCATGCAGAGATCACCTTCGTTTTCCCGGTCTTCATCATCGACCAGGATGACCATTTTACCGGCCTTGATATCTGCAACGACTTCTTCGATCGGACTGACTGCCATGGTGATCTCACTCAATTGATGGCGTCGTAAAAACCCTCCATCTGCTTCGTTGCTGCAACATTTCTATCACCACGACGTATTGGAGTACACCGAATTAATAGAAATGTTTATGCGCCTCGCAGATGAAGTTTTTTACTTAGCCATCGGGTATTTGACTTTTTACGAATACATCAATTAATACCGTTTCTTAATATAGTTTCCATCAGAAAACTAGACTAGTAAAAACCATTTTCTGCCAGAAATGCCGGGTTGATGCGCGATTTCCCCTGCTCCTTGCGATCCTTGGCAAAGAGAAGCTTCTCCACGTATTTGCCAATAATATCGACTTCTATATTGACCCTGTTCCCGGATTTCAACTGCCCAAGTGTTGTCGCCTGCATGGTATGCGGAATAATCGAGACGGAAAAACTCCCCTTTGAACATGAGTTTACGGTCAGGCTTACGCCGTCAACGCTGATTGATCCTTTCTCGATTATATACCTATCCTGTTCCGCCGGCACTGAAAAAGCAAGGATGGTGAAATCACCTTCCTGCCTGATTCCACTCAAAATTCCGACACAATCAACGTGTCCCGAGACGAGGTGACCGCCAAGACGGTCGGACAGACGCAAGGCTCGTTCGAGATTTACCCTTCCCCCGACAATAAGCGTTCCCAGCGTTGTCCGGGACAGACTTTCCGGTGACACGTCGACCGAGAAACGATCCGAGCGGATGTTGTAGGCGGTCAGACAGGCTCCATTCACCGCGATCGACTCCCCCTCTTCGGGATCCGTCAGCTGAAAACCGGCCTGCAGGTCGAAGGCCATGCCGCCCCCTGCCGATTTGCGGCTCAACAGCTTTCCTGTACCCTGAACGATACCGGTAAACATAGCTCGTTTAACCCCGAAGTTTCATGAACATTTTTGTATGAAATATTTTACCATTTGAAACCAAAACACTTAAAAATGGTATTTGGCTTGCAGCAGGGGATACCTTTTGTGCCTCGAAGACAACCCCATCAATGAAAAAATGTTCCCCTGTGGCGAGCCGATACCGCCCTATCTCCTGCGTCGCTTTTGCTATTTACCTGCTATTTGTATGGTAAATAGCACGTCTCCTTGACGAGCGGGCAGTCTCATCTCGTGAAATATACGGGTTAATCTGTCTCTTTTTGCCTATTTTTCAACGAAGCCGCTTTCTGCCGAAATGACTCGGCTATGGCCTCATGCTTGAAATTGGCATGAATTGAAGCGGCGGTCAGGTAGGCGTCTGCCGCTTTTTCATGCTCGCCTGAAGCAATATACACTGAAGCCATTAGCTCAAGGGTATCGACGGTACCCTGGGGATCATTATTTTTCTGGTAACTGTCCAGCAGGAAAAGACAGAGATCAATCGCCTGGCGATATTCACCCAGCCCCTTCCTGGTCTCAACAAGCCGCCTGGCCAGTGCCAGAAGGCTCATCGGGTCGTCCAGATCTTCGCATATATCCCAGGCCCGCCGGTAATGAATGAGTGCCTTGTCATACTCTTTTCTTGCCAGGCAGGCATGGCCCAGCTGATTTGAGGCATTGGCTACGCCCTGCCGGTCGTTCATTTCCTCGAAACCGCGCAGCGCATTATGCAGGGCTACCGCAGCAAGCGCCGATTCCCCTCGTTCCAGGTAACCGCGGCCCTCTTCATAATCAGCCGCAGCCTGGCTGAGCTCCTTGTCCTTGCCTGCAGCATCTGCTGCCGGTCCAATCGAATCCATGTTCTGAAGTGGTGTGCTCATCTGTTCTTGTTATCCTGAATTAATTTCACCGCTCGCGCGGCCTGCTCGGCAACGGTTGTCTGCATCGGTTTCCCCTGCTCCCAGATAGTGAGCTCCGCCTTGTCTTCCTGCAGCCCCATGAGCTGGAGAGAAGCCTCTGCAGCCGAGATCCTGCCGAGAAGACGTGCCATCTGTCCCCGCACCTCGGCCTGCGGGTGTCCGAGAAACTGGAACATGGAATAAAACGGCGTGTTACGAACCAGGTCCGGACGTCTTTCAGAAATCTCGGCCAGAGCCCAGAGGGTCTGCACCCGGGTGGAATCAGCAGCAACATAGTTAAGCAGGTAGCGGGTAAAGCCGCCAAAGATATCCGGCCGTGCCGCTACGATCGCCCCGATGGTTTCAATCATGCCCCAGGGCGTTGACGCCGAATCCGAACACGCCTCGAAGAGCCGGTGAACCAGATCCGCTACCTGTCCCGGGTCCCGCGTCGCAACACGTGCGGTCACTTTACCCATTAAGCAGGCTACGCGCCAGCGCTTTTCTTCAACCGGATCATAGAGAAGCCGCTGCATCAGCCGCAGGGTTTTCCGATCGTCAAGGCAAAGCGCCACCAGATCGTCTTCACCATCGACTGCAACCAGCTCCTGCACCAGGCGCTTGTTCGCCTTTTTTACGGGCCGGTCTGCTGCCTGCGTCGGTTCTACCGGTGGCGGACTGAAACCGCTCCGGACCGACACCTCCGCAACAGCCTGTTCTTGCTTCTGCTGCAGGCGCCCGGCAATTTCTGAAATTTCAGTATGCAGGCGCACAAAGTAAAGGACGCCGCGCACCATGCGCCCGTCAACATTTCTTTTCTCGACGACCTGGTGTGTCTGCTCGTCATAATCCTCGACACGACCGGTCAGGTAATCATCTTCCGGTATCAGTTCCCAGGCCAGATCTGCATTTTCACCGCAGGCCTGGACCAGCGTCTCGACCATCGCCGCGCCGACATTATGACCGGTCGGATCACAGGAATATACCGCCCCGCATGAACACCTGCCCACCGTGAACTCGCTCATTCTCCGGTTCGGAACGTCTTCGGCCTTCTTGACCTTCTGCCCGCAGAACGGGCACCAGGGCCGCTTGATAATAACATTGTGTTGCATAACTGATTCAGCCCTTTACCTGCCGGCAGAGCCGTTTTTCAGGCAA
>JAHEMX010000003.1 GCA_024643445.1 Desulfobulbaceae bacterium
TAGAGACTCTCGGCAATGGCGCAGTTCTTGCCGCAGATGGACGAGTGGAAGACATCACTGCAATAACTGCCGATGGCCTCGTCACGTTCCCAGCCGGTTATCCTCTCGGCGGCGAGGTTGAAGGAGGTTATCCGCCAGTTTCGGTCAACGGTAAAAACGCCATCGGCGATGGAGTCGAGAATGAGCTTTTTCTGCAGCGCATCGGTGTTGTCACGAAAGGTCTGGACACAGCCAATGGCCCGGTTCTCCGCATCAAGCACCGCTGTGATTGAAACGGAAATCGGGATATTATAGCCGTCCTTATCCGTGACATAGCCATCCTGATTGATAATGTTACAGGGTTCACCCCGGCTGGCTTCCATAATTGGACAGGCCGAGACGCCATCGGCGCCAAAAAATATTTCATCGCAGGAGCGTCCGACAATTTCCGATTCCTTCCAGCCGGTTATATCCTGGGCCCCCGTGTTAAAAGAAGTGATGACACCTTTGTCATCAAAAGTTACGACACCGTCGGCTACCGCGTTGATGATGAGATCGCTCTTCACCGATTCACTGATATCCCTGAAAGTTTCTACACCGCCTACGATACGGTTCTGCGTGTCGATAAGCGGCGTTGCGCTGATACTTACCGGGAACGAGGTGCCGTCTTTTCTGGTGATGTAGATATCGCGGTCATAACAGATGTTGCAATTGTTCATGATACTGTTGGAAACAGCGCAGGAACCGGTGCAGATGTTCGCCTTGAAGACCGCCTTGCACTGTCGGCCGAGTACCTCGTCCTGGGTCCAGCCGGTCATCCGTTCCGCCGCTTCGTTGAACGAGGTGATTTTCATTTCCTGATCGACGGTAAAAACCCCTTCGGCAATTGAGTTGAGCGCCATTACCCTCGTGGTGACGGCCCCGGAGTAATCGATCAGGCCGATATAGGCCCCCTGGGTCTTCCCCCGGGCATCGGGGAACTTGACGATGCGTATGGTGATACTGTCTTTATATCCCTTGCGAAAATCCGGCAGGTTGAACTGTTCGTTCTTCAGGGCTGATAACGGCGTGTACAGCCGTTCAGCAAGCGTTCTGAAACGTTTGTCGGTACTGAGAATTTCGAGTAGTTTCCGGTGAATGATCTGTTCTGCTGATGTGTTGAGGATGTTTGCCGCCAGATCATTACAGGACGTGACAACACCGCTCCCATCTATGGTGACGTAGCCTATATCAGGATTTTTAAGGCGCTGTTTTATATTGTTTTTCATTTCACGGTCCGGCAAGTGCTTGGAACCCCTTACAGCAAATATATTTAATTTTAACCTTAAATATCATTCGGCGCAATAAAGAGGATACAGGTGACTGCAGATGTTGCCGGATCTGCATCCATAAGCGGTACAAAATTCTGGACATAATCAGAATGATAAGGTTTAGAATAGAACGGTCGGCTCAAACGGAGCGCCTTTACTTCATGCGCATGCATACGAGAGCCATTGAACCTATCAGCAAAAATAGCGTGACGAAATGAATCCTGAGGGGAACGACCGGGTAACAGGGGATGCACTGCAGGGCAATGGTCATTCGGTACACGCGGTGGCAGGCATCGAGCTGTTTCATTCCATCCAGGACCCGGTCCTCATCGTTACTCCGCAAGGAACGATCATCGATATTAACCGGGCAACCCTGCAGGCCGCAGGTAAAAAGCGTGAGGAAATAATCGGCAAGGGGATCTGCGAGATTATTCATGGAGGCCGCTGGCCACACATCAAATGCCCGCTTGAAGAGTTCCTGCTTACCTGCAAGGGGAAGAGCGAAGACACAAAGCTTCCCGGCCTTAGAGGTGAATATCGCCTGACCATAACGCCCCTTGTCGACCCCCACGGAAATATTCGCTCCATCATGTTGCAGGCAACGAACCTGACGCGCGAGGAATCGAGTAAATTTGAATCAATGCGCACCGCTCAGCTTGCTGCTATCGGCGAACTTGCGGCAGGGGTCGCCCATGAAGTAAACAATCCGATAAACGGCATCATCAATTTTGCCCAGTTGCTGCTTGACGATGCCGAGAAAGAAACGCAGCAGGCGGAACTGCTCCAGCGAATCGTCCTGGAAGGTGAACGGATTGCCGCCATCATCGACAGCCTGCTCTCTTTCGCCCGGGAGAACGAGAATGAACTCAGTGAAGTTGATTTCAGGCAGGTGATTGAGGCATGTCTCTCGCTCGTAGACCATCAATTGCAAAAGGAAGGTATCAGTGTAGAGAAAGATTTGGCTGAAATCCCCTGTCTGGTCATCGGCAATTTCATGCAGCTGCAGCAGGTGATCTTTAACACCATCCATAACAGCAGGTATGCCCTTAATGAACGATACAAGGGGCAATCAGCGGATAAAAAAATGATCATACGCTGCCGGCCGATTCTAAGCGATGGTGTCAGGAAAATAGGAGTTGTGGTCAGGGATTTCGGCACCGGTATCCCGCAGGGAATCCTGGACAAGGTGTTCGATCCTTTTTTTACCAGCAAACCGAAAGGGAAGGGGACCGGCCTCGGTCTGAGCATCAGTTTCGGCATTGTTCAGAATCACGGAGGCAGTCTCAGCGTCGATTCGGTTCTGAATAACTACACCGATATGATCATTGAGATTCCCGAGGCGCCCCGGTGAGAGAGATGACACCGACCCTGGAAAGAAACATCCTCATCGTTGATGACGAGGAGAGCCTGCGCCTTACCTTCAGCATGTTTCTGAAACGTGAGGGATATGTCAACGTGACAACGGCGGCAACCCTGCAGGAAGCAGTACAGGCCATCAGTGAAAAATTCTTCGATCTGATAATCAGCGATATTGTTCTGCAGGGCGAAAAAGGTACCGATCTGCTTCGTCATATCAGGGAAACGGGAATCAACTGCCCGGTCGTGATGATCACCGGTTTTCCCAACCTGGAAACGGCATCCCAGGCGGTGCGGCTCGGCGCATACGACTATATTTCCAAGCCGGTCAACAAGGAGAAGCTGCTCAAGCTGGTCAGCCAGGCACTGCGCTACTGGGAACTCGAACTGGAAAAGCGGGACCTGGTTCTCAGAAATGAAAAGTACCAATATTACCTTGAGGCCATATTCAGCTCCGTCCGCGATGCCATCATTGCGGTTGACAGCGGTTTGAATATTCTCAAGCTGAACCAGACGGCAGAGCGCTGGCTCGGCGAGTTCCATATCGAGGTTACCGATCATATCGACAGGATCCCCGGCGAACTGGGAGACGCCTGCCGAAAGGATGCCCGTTTCGTTATCGAAGAAGGACGCCTCGTCCAGGAGCATCTCGTCGAGTGTAACAAGCCTGACGGAACCAAGAAGATGATTCTTCTCAATGCGGCGCCGCTCGATGCCGGCGATGGTGCATCCGAAGGCGCCGTGCTGGTTGCTCGCGAGTTGACGCCAAGAAAGAGGGCTGACGATGGAGAGGATCGAAATCATTTTCACGGTTTTGTCGGTTCCTCGGAAATCATGCAGGGCGTATATCGTCTTATCGAGAATGTCGGAAAGGTCGAAACCTCGGTCCTGATATCGGGCGAGTCGGGAACCGGCAAGGAACTGGCCGCCGAGGCTTTGCATGCTCAGAGCCCGCGCAGGGCGATGCCTCTGATAAAGGTTGATTGCGCCTCCCTGCCGGAAGATTTGCTCGAAAGTGAGTTGTTCGGGCATCGCAAGGGAGCCTTTACCGGTGCTGAGAGGGATCGGCCGGGTCGGCTCCTGCAGGCCGACAGGGGCACCCTGCTTCTCGACGAGATAGGTGATATCACTCCAAGAATGCAATTACGATTGCTGCGATTCCTGCAGGAAATGACTTTTACCCCGGTAGGCCGCGATACGCCGGTTAAGGTCGATGTAAGGGTAATAGCCGCCACCAATGTCGATTTGAAGTCAAAGGTACGCCAGGGACTCTTCCGTGAAGATCTTTATTACCGCCTGAAAGTGGTAGAAATCGTTCTGCCTCCGCTGCGTGAGCGCACGGGGTGCCTGCCGCTTCTGATCAATCATTTTCTCCTCTTTTTCTGCGAAAAGCATGGACGCCGTATTCATAGTGTTTCCGATCGTGCCCTGACAGCCCTCACGCATTATTCATGGCCGGGCAATGTGAGGGAACTCCGCCATGTGATAGAACGCGGCGTGGTTCTTTGTGACGGGCTCAATCTGCTTGAGGAACATCTGCCCGACGAACTCCTGCATTATTACCAGCCTGCGGCAGAAACCACTGGTTCCGCCTGGCGAAATGGACAGGATGACGTCGTACACCATAAACCCTTCCCGGAAAAATCCGAACGTGACCTGCTCCTTGATGCACTTACCAGGGCAGACGGCAATAAATCAAAGGCCGCCAAAATGCTTAACATTGATCGGTCGACCCTCTATCGGAAAATGCGTCGGCTCAAAATATCCGTTTGAACACCCCCAGTCATCCCCGAACTGTCGCGCGAGTGTTGCATTGCTGTTGCTAAAGTGTTGCAGTGCCACATTGTTGCAACAGTCGTGCGACGGCCGAGTCGCCCGCTAATTCTCCTCACCAATGCCGGGGAAAACGTTCCAGGCACATCGAGTAATATTTTTTTATATATTTATTTCAAGTACATATTGGCAATACGTGTTTTTGTTTCAGATAAGTACTTCATTGTGGCATGGGTGATGCAATAGAAAGCTCAGAAAGATTTTCAAGACAACCGTCAACACCGATGAGGTCGCCAGATGAAAACAGCTATCCTGAAGAAAACAAGAACTCAGACAGAAACGGCAGGAAGAGTCGATGAGCAGATTTATAAAGTGGGCATTGCAGCGGTCGGTGCCTGTTCTCTGGCCATCGGCGTCTGGGCCACCATTGCCCTGGTGAGCGGCATGGCGGCAAGCGGCGGTCCCGGTGCACTGATAGCAGACTGGTTCAGGGCAGTTATCGGTTCCTGATTTATCATAATCTACATGCAGAGAGAAACAACATGAGCGATATAACAACTGCCAGACAAAAAACGCGAGTTGAAATAAACGCCGGGTCTGATGCAACGACGGAAGTTTCCAGAGTCGGGGTGATTACCGTGGCTGCCTTTGGTGCCGTGGTGGGGCTGTGGAGTCTTGCCTGCCTTTTTGGCGGCATGGCGGCAAGCGGCGGTCCGCTGGCATTTGTCGGCGACTGGTTCAAGGCGGTCAGCGGTATGTAGGCATCCGGTAACCTGCAGACCTTCAAAGGGCTGTGGAGCATAATGCTCCACAGCCCTTTTTTATGTCCGGGACTGAGGCTGGGCGCCAGCAGTATCAAGTATCACTTCCTTTAAAATATGATGAAATTATTCCCTGAGTTTAGTAGTTACTTGAATGGTTCCTCTCTTGAGGAATACCCCTGTATCGTTCATATCACCATGTGGCAGAGTATGAGGACAGCATGGCAACACTCGTAAGAAATTTGCTCGTCTATTTTATCATCTGTTTTCTCTTTTTCGTTGCGGGCCTCATTTTTCATATTGAAACAAGACTGCCCCAGAAGGATTATTCGGATCTGCTCAAGGATATAGATCAACAGCTCGTCACCGAACTAGTGGTAAAAAACGATGTTGTCCAGGTGACAACAAGATCGGGTGAACACTACGCGACGGTCGTGCAGGAGCCCGCTTACATGGTCTCCAGCTGGCATGCCGGACATATCCAGGTTTCCTATCGAAAGGATTATACCGAGTTGCTTTTTTTCGGCATCAGCCTCGTTTTTGTCCTCTCCCTTCTTCTTGTTTCCTGGCTGTCGCTCAGGTTCAAGGGCGAGGATGCGAAACGTTCAGCCTTTGCCAATGAAAAACTGATTCTTCCCGGAGCTGAACTGCAGCGCGTGACCTTTGATGACGTCGCCGGTATCCCCGAAGCAAAGGAAGAATTAAGGGAGATAGTCGGATTCCTTAAAAATCCGGAACGTTACAACCAGATAGGTGCCACAACACCCAAGGGAGTCCTGTTGCAGGGGCCGCCCGGTACCGGAAAGACGCTGCTTGCCCGTGCGATTGCCGGTGAGGCCGGGGTTCCTTTTTACAGTTTCAGCGGCTCCGATTTTGTTGAGATGTTCGTCGGTGTCGGCGCTTCGCGGGTTCGTGATCTTTTCAGCGAGGCCAAAAAAAATGCGCCATGCATTGTTTTTATCGATGAGATAGATGCGGTTGGAGCGAGGAGGAAAAGTTCCTCGAGTGACGGCAATGATGAACGGGGCCAGACGCTCAACGCACTGCTCGTTGAACTTGACGGCTTCAGCCCGTCAGATAATATCGTGGTTCTTGCCGCGACCAATCGCCCGGACATCCTTGATCCGGCCCTGAAGCGGTCCGGCCGCTTCGACCGGCAGATCACTATCGTGCCGCCCGATGTCAAGGGAAGAAAAAAGATCCTTGCCGTCCATTGCGACAAGGTGAGAATCAGTGATGGTGTTAATCTTGACGAGATAGCCATGATGACCTCCGGTTTCACCGGTGCGGAACTTGCAAGTCTGGTCAATGAAGCAGCCCTCCTTGCGGCCCGGCAAGGTAAGTCGGCCGTCGACCAGGAGGACTTTGATATTGCGCATGACCGTATCCTGCTCGGTGTCGAACGCAAGGGAATGGTTATTACCGAGCGGGACAAGCGTGTTCTTGCTTTCCATGAAGCCGGACATGCCATTGTCGCGAAGATGCTGGCTGACTCCGACCCTGTTCATAAAATCACCATTATTCCTAGGGGGCGTGCACTCGGTCAGACGCAACAGTTGCCGATAAACGATCGGCAGGCATACAGCCGCGGTTATCTGAAAAACCGGATAACCACCCTGATGGGCGGCAGGGCCGCTGAATCGCTCGTTTTCGGCGTGCAGACCACCGGGGGCCAATCCGATATTCAGCAGGCGACGGAACTTGCCACCAATATGATCTGCAAGTGGGGCATGAGTGAAAATCTCGGCCCACAGGTCTATATTGTCGATGACGGCGATTTCCTCGGTCCCAGCAGTCATCGGCTGTCAATGGGAGCCAGGACTGCGGCCCAGATAGACAAGGAGATCAAGAAACTGCTCAAGGACTGTTATGACGAGGCGGTATCTATCCTGGGGAGCCAACGCTTGTTTTTGTCGGTTCTGGCGGATATTCTGATGCAGGTGGAAACCATCGATGGTGAAGAGTTTGATATTATCTATTCCTGTTCCCTCAAAAAAGTAAGAGAATTTCAGATGGATGAGCCAGCGGAAGAGGCGTGTGAGAAGCAAAATCCTGCTTCGCAACAAATTGACGGTTCCCTGAAATAAGCCCCTTGTGCCCCATTTCCCGGTTATGATCGAAATAATATCCTCGGAACAGCGCCTCTCTGCACACCGAGTCCACATGTTTCAGGGCGCCTGGCGGCACCTTTGCTGTCTGCTTTGATCTGGCTCGAACGCTTAACCTCATTATTGAAGGACCCCGGATATGTTTAAATCCATCAGGAGTATCCTTTATTTCAGTTTTCTCATTGTCGGTATTTCCCTTTTTCTCGTCATTGTTCTCGGCTTGCGCCAGCACCAGTTGAGCAGCCGATACAACGAGATCACCATGCTCAGTGAACAGGCTCTCTTCACCTTTGCAGCCATACGCGAACAGGCGACGGAATCCCTGATCCTTCGGGATTACGATCAGCTTAAAGGTGTCATAGATGCTCTTGGACAGGTAAACAATTCCGTGTCGCGACTCTACGATTCGGACATCATTCCCGCTCAATACAAGCTGGCAATGGTGGACAGGGTTGATCTGGGCGGTCTGGTAATCTCTTTGCGGAAAATCGAATCCGCCCCGGATAAAGCGGCAGCTGGAATAGAACTTCAGCAGGAACTGCGGCGGATTTCAGACAGTCTGATAAAGGTCGACCGTATCATTACCGGACAGATCAGGGACTCGGTGATTAACTTTCAGCTCAGCGTCATCGGGGCTCTCGGCGTTTTGCTCAGTGGCGCAAGTTTTATCCTGATAGCCCTCTATCGAAGAGCACTCAGACCCCTTATGCTGCTTTCCGCACAAACCTCGGATGATGGTGTCGAGGAAGAAGGGTTTTACTGTCCTGCCGCTGCTGCTGCGGAAATTGTCAGGTTTGTCGATGCGGCCAACGAGATAATGTCGCACTTGCCACCCGCGGCTCACATGAACCCGGTTGCTGCAGGGCATGAAGCTGAGACCCTCTCAACCACGATCAATGAGAGTGCCAATGGCATGAACGGTATCATCAATTACGCCCAACTCCTGCTTGAGTCAGAAGGTACCGCTCACCTTGCACAGGAGGACAGGAAAATGCTCGAAAATATCCTTGAGAGTTCAGAGCGGATAGCCGGGCAGTGGCAGAACATCAGCGAGCGGTTCAGCTCCTGAATAAGAGAAAATGTTCATGAAATCTTGTGGTTAACCGAAACGTCCGGTAATATAATCCTCGGTAAGATGGTGTCGGGGATTGGTAAATATCTGTTTCGTCGAACCTACCTCCACCAGGCTGCCGAGATGAAAATAGGCCGTGCGCTGGGAAACCCGTGCGGCCTGCTGCATGGCATGGGTCACAATGACAATGGAGTACTGCGTCCTCAGTTCGGCGATGAGCTCTTCAACCTTGGCGGTGGCAATAGGATCAAGGGCCGAACATGGTTCATCCATCAGAATGACTTCGGGTCCTACCGCTATGGCACGCGCAATGCAAAGCCGCTGCTGCTGCCCTCCCGAGAGACCGGTTCCGGGTTCAGCCAACCGGTCCTTGACCTCTTCCCAGAGGCCGGCCTTCTTCAGTGAGATTTCGACAATTTCATCGAGTTCCCCCTTCGTTCCGGTCAAGCCGTGAATCCGCGGGCCGTAGGCTATATTATCATAGATCGATTTCGGAAAGGGATTCGGCTTCTGGAAGACCATGCCGACTCGGGCTCTCAGCGGCACGACATCGATGTCTGGGTGGTAGATATCAACGCCATCAAGAGTTATTTCGCCCTCAACCCGGCAACTGGCAACCGTGTCATTCATCCGGTTGAGACAGCGTAAAAACGTGGATTTCCCGCATCCTGAAGGCCCTATCATGGCGAGAACCTCGTTGCAGCCGACATCGATGCCGACCTTGTTGATGGCCTGGGCTTCACCATAAAACACGTCAACATCCCGGCAGGTCATACGCGGATCGTCAACAAAGGGGGTACCGATCGTCTTTCCTACTTTGCCGTGCAGATCTGTCGACGTTTTCACACTGCTATCGTGAGCAGGCGTTGTTTGAATTGGCGCTTGTATTGTTTCTGCTAGATGAGACATATTCGTTTGGTAAAGGCTTGTTTTTTTTGTTCCTGAATCCAGAGAACCGCCAGGTCATTTTCAGGACCCGGCGGTTGAAAACGATCATGAAAATCATGAACGCATCAGGCAGCTAACCGACAATTACTTCGGTGCTGCCATCGGTTTCAGCTCTTTAACGCTCTGGGCATATTGTTTTCGCTCGGCGTCCGGCATCGGGATCAAGCCCTTGTCGGCCAGATAGCCATCGGTTCCCCAGGCTTTTTCGCTGCTGAACTCGGCAAGGTATTCAATGATGCCGGGAATTGAGCCGACATGAGCTTTCTTGACATAAAAGAAGAGCGGACGCGATAACGGATATTTTCCGTCGGCGATGTTCTCAAAAGTAGCCGCTTCACCGTCAACCATGGAACCCTGGATGACATCTGGATTCTGATCGAGGAAAGAGAAGCCGAAAATGCCGAAGGCATGCGGGTTGCTCTGCAGTTTCTGCACGATCAGGTTATCGTTCTCACCGGCCTCGATATAGGCACCGTCCTCACGGAGGGTGTGGGACACTTTGACAAAATCCTTTTCGTCCTTTTCACGAATTTCCGCAAGGGTTTCAAATTTCCTTGCACCACTCTCCATGGCCAGTTCGACAAAAGCGTCACGGGTGCCTGAGGTCGGGGGCGGTCCGAGTACCTCAATAGCGACATCGGGAAGAGAGGGGTTTACCTCTTTCCAGGTCTTGTATGGATTGGCCATGAGTTTACCGTCAGCTCCCGGAACTTCCTTGGCGAGAGCCATGTATATATCCTTGCGGCTCAGTTTGATCTGATCAGCTGTCTTTGCATTGGCCACCACAATGCCGTCATAACCGATTTTTACTTCGACAATGTCTGTGATACCATTTGCGGCACATTGTTCCTGCTCCGATTTTTTGATGGCGCGCGATGCGTTGGTGATGTCCGGGTGTTCGACGCCGACGCCACCACAGAAAAGCTTGAAGCCACCACCCGAACCGGTTGACTCAATTTTCGGCGTCTTGAACTGGGTTGTTTTGCCGAATTGCTCGGCGACAACGGTGGCAAACGGATAGACGGTCGATGATCCGACGATGGCGATGTAGTCACGGCTGGCACCATGTACCGGTGCGCTCGCAATCGTGACGGCGGCAAGGGCTCCTGCGAAAAGTAGTCTTTTGTGCTTCATTTTTATTCTCCTTTGTTTTGTTGTATTTCTTCTGTTTTTCTGATCTGCACCGATCAGACAGCTATTCAAGGTAACTTCTGCTGGTTACCACTTGATTTCAAATTTCTTCCGCAGCAATACCGCAGCCGCGTTCATGACCACCAGGAAAGCGAGCAGCACAAGAATCGCGGCTGATGTCTTCTCGGTAAAGGCACGTTCCGGGCTGTCGGCCCAGAGATAGATCTGCACCGGCAATACGGCGGATGGATCGGTAATCGAGCCCGGAATATCAACGATGAAGGCCACCATGCCGATCATCAGCAGGGGTGCGGTCTCCCCGAGCGCCTGTGCCATGCCGATGATGGTGCCGGTAAGCATGCCGGGCATAGCCAGCGGCAGGACATGGTGAAAAACCGTCTGGATTTTTGATGCGCCGATGCCAAGAGCCGCCTCCCTGATGGATGGCGGGACTGATTTCAACGATGCCCGCGAGGCTATGATGATGGTGGGCAGGGTCATCAGGGTCAGTACGAGCCCGCCGACGAGGGGTGTCGAACGCGGGATTCCCCAGAAATTGATGAAAATAGCCAGGCCGAGCAGGCCGAATATAATTGACGGAACGGCAGCAAGATTGTTGATATTGACCTCGATGAAGGCACTGGCGCGATTATCAGGAGCAAATTCCTCGAGATAAATCGCTGCAGCAACGCCAATAGGAAATGACAGGAGCAGGGTTATCAAAAGCGTATAGAACGAACCTTTGGCAGCGCCAAGGATACCGGCGAGCTCAGGTTCGCGGGAGTCACCGGAAGTGAAAAAGGTGGTGTTGAATTTCATCGTTATCCGGCCGTTACTCGCTAGCGTCTCCACCCAGGAGAACACCTTGTCCTTGATGCGTCGATCGCTCTCCGGTTGACTCATGTCGATCTTGTCTTTCATCAGCATATCGATGTCATCGTTGGCCGGGACCCAAACCAGCTGGCGCGTGTTGATGAGCTTCGGGTTTTTCACGACCATGTTCATCAGTTTGAAAGCAGCGCCATTGCTGACCAGGGAGTAGAGGAGTTGTTTGTCCTGGCGGCTGGTCACCTCCGGGAACTGCTCACGCAGTGTACTCTTGATAATGGTCTGGTAGTCGGCCCGAGCGAGGTCCTCATTGGGGAAGTAGCTTTTTTCGAAAAAGATATCGAGTTGGATAAAAGTCTGCCTGAAGGCCGAATAACCGTTAGAGATAACCGTGCTCAGCAGAAAAGCGAGAAATCCAAGTGCGATGAAGATAGCGAGCAGGCCAAGACGTTTGAATCGCCGCTCGGCATTGTAGCGGCGCTTCAACCGTTTATTGAACTCCTTGTTAAAGGGGGTATCCTGGTTACCGGTCTGCATGATTATCTGAGATCCTTGTATGAAACACGTTATTCGTATTGCTCCCGATACTTTCTGACCACTCTCAGGGCGATCACATTGAGGATCAGCGTGAAAATAAAGAGGATCAGTCCCAGCGCAAATGCCGCCAGGGTTTTCGGACTGTCAAATTCCTGGTCGCCGACCAGCAGCGTGACAATCTGCACGGTTACGGTGGTTACCGCCTTGAGCGGGTTTGCCGTCAGGTTCGCGGCGAGACCCGCGGCCATGACAACGATCATTGTTTCACCAATCGCCCGGGAGACAGCGAGCAGGACGCCGCCGACAATGCCTGGCAGGGCGGCGGGAAAAATCACCAGCCGTACCGTTTCGAACTTGGTCGCCCCAAGGCCATAAGATCCGTCTCGCAATGCCTGGGGTACCGCATGGATGACATCGTCGGAAAGTGAGGAGACGAAGGGAATGATCATGATTCCCATGACCAGGCCGGCTGCCAGGGCACTTTCCGAAGCGACCGATAACCCGAAGAACCCGCCACTCTCCCTGATCAGCGGCGCCACGGTCAAGGCGGCGAAAAAACCGTAAACAACCGTCGGAATTCCGGCCAGGATTTCAAGCAGCGGTTTTACCACCGTTCGAAAGCCCCGGCTGGCGAACTCGGAAAGATAGATGGCCGATAGTAGTCCTATGGGTATCGCCACCAGCATGGCGATAGCGGCAATAAGAAAGGTGCCGGCAAAGATCGGAACGGCGCCGAAGGCACCGGACGAACCTGCCTGATCTGCCCTGATAGCCATCTGGGGACTCCAGCTCAGGCCGAAGAGAAAGTCCTGGAGCGGGATCATCTTGAAAAAACGTATGGACTCAAAGATTACCGAGAGGAGGATGCCCACCGTTGTCAGGATGGCCACGGCGGAGCAGAGTAAAAGCGCCGCCCTTATAATCCCCTCGACAACATTTCTGGCCCTGAATGCGGGTTTGATCGCTCTGAAAGCAATGAAAGAGGATAGGGGTGCGAGCAGCAGCAGGCCGATGCACATGGCGGATCGGCTTTTCTGTTGTATGGCCTGATAGCGTGCGGCGGCCGCTTCGATAGAGGCATCCTGGTTAACCGTAACATTGCCGGAAACCGTATTCTTGATGTCGTTTATGATCAGGGCCTGCGCGCCGGCATCCTGGCTCAGCAGGGTCGGTGGCAGTTCATGGATGATACGGGAATCCAGCACCGATGTCTCGACAGACAACCAGATTCCATAGAGCAGAAGAGCCGGCAGCAGACAGGCAAGGGCCATCATGGAGCCGTAATGATTCGGCAGTGAATGCAGTTGGCGAATTCCACCGTAATCGGCTGCCATCCGCAAGGCTCGCTTGCGTCCGACCATGAATGCAGCAGCGGTGAGAACGAGCAGGAGCGGGAGGAGGTAATCGTAAAGCATCTTCTTTTGTTTTCGAGGTGGCGAAGGGTTATGAAATGGTTCTCGTTATCACGCCTTCAACCAGGTAGATAACCTCTTCGCTGATGTTCGTTACCCGGTCAGCGATTCGTTCGAGGTGCCGGGCAATCAGGTAGGTGTTGATCAATCCTCCGGGATGTTCAGGATTCTTGCGGATGATATCCTTGATGATGTGGTAGACCTGGTTACGGTAGAGATCGACATCGTCATCAAGCAGAAAAACCTGGCGGGCAAGATCGGCATCGCGGTTCACCAGGGCATCCAGACTCATGTTGAGCATCGTGATAACTTTTTCAGATATCTCGGAAAAATCGATGCTGCCGGTCAGGTGCCGGCTTTCCGATTTACTGATAGCTTCAACCCGCTTGGCAATATTCACCGCATAATCGGCTATCCGCTCCAGCTCATTGTTCACCTTGATAACGGTAACGATAAAGCGCAGGTCGCTTGCGACCGGCTGATGCAGTGCCAGAATTTTCAGGCAGTCTTCCTCGATCTCAATCTCCATCTCATCGATTTCGTAATCAGAGAGGATAATTGAACGCAGTTCTTCCTCATCGCGGCTATTGATAACATGCGCTGCCCGACGGACCCGGTCTTCCACAAGTGCGGTCTGGGTGAGCAGTTTTTTGTTGAGTGACTGCAATTCAAGATGAAAGGTGTAGTATGGTTCCATGCCTGTAATCCCACGTCCTCGTTTGTCATTATGATTATCTGATGAGACGCCGGCAGTAATTGGCGACTTAACAATTGCTGATATAATAGGGGGCTTTTGTTATCAGTCCGTTTCGAGATTGTTAGGATTGGGTTAAGAAAAATGAAAAGCCTTGCAGAGTGAACCAAAATGCTGAACATATGCCGTGTGCAGGGCGGCATCTCCTTTATTCACTCTATTGATCTGGGTCTGCAGCTTTTCCCTGACCGAACGGGATTGCTTTTGAATCATCAAAAACAAAGAGATGGCCATGGGAAAAACAACAATTCTCGTCGTTGAAGATGAGGCTGCCATCCAGCAGCTGGTAAGCTACAACCTGATCAAGGCTGGCTTTCACGTGAGTTGCGCTGATACCGGGGAAGAAGCGCTACAGATTCTGCTCAATGAAGAGATCGACTGTATTCTGCTCGATTTGATGCTGCCTGGCATGAGCGGCCTTGAGGTGTGTCAGAAATTGAGAAGGCATAAGGGCTCGACTGGCCCTCATATTCCGATCATCATGCTTACCGCCAGGGGGGAAGAAGAAGATATCGTCGAGGGCCTTGAATGCGGGGCCGACGACTATATCGCCAAGCCGTTCAGTCCAAAGGTCCTTATTGCCAGGATCAAGGCTGTTCTCAGGCGCGGATTTGAAAAGAATAACACTGAATCGGCCGAGGAAATGGGCCTGATTGTTGTTGATGACCTGGAGATAAACAAGGGCAGGCACGAGGTTAAACGGGGTAAGGAAACCGTGCATCTGACTATCACTGAATTCGGCATACTGGCTCTTCTCGCCGGTAAACCGGGATGGGTGTTTACCCGGCAGCAGATAATCGATGCAGTAAGAGGGTATGATTTTCTTGTCACCCCCCGGGCAGTTGATGTGCAGGTCTTCGGTTTGCGGAAGAAACTCGGCATGTCAGGTGAATTGATAGAAACGGTACGCGGCGTCGGTTACCGTTTCAGGTCTTCGATATGATTAACCAATAATATGATTTTAAAACAAAAAAAACTCTTCTGGCAGATTTTTCCGATCAGTCTTGTCATCCTCTTGACCACCATCAGCGTTGCTGCCTGGTACATATCGCGTTCTGTTGATCGGTTTTATATAGAGGAATTAGGGATAGAACTCGAAAACCGGGCACATCTTATCGAGTCTCAAGTAGTCGAGCTGCTTAATAACGGGGACGTGGAAGCCTTGCGCTCTTTTGTTGTCCAATCCGGGCGGGTCTCCGCTACGAGGATTACGGTAATCTCTCTGGATGGTAAAGTTCTGGCCGATACGGAAGAAAATCCTGCCAGCATGGACAACCATCGGTTGCGCCCCGAGATCGATGCCGCCTTTTCCGGGACAGTAGGGCGCTCGATGCGCTTTTCCAATACCCTCGGAAAACGCATGTATTATACGGCCATCCTGCTGGACAGAAACACCGTGGACCGGGCAGAAGGGTCGAGTGATCCGGCTCAGGCCGTGCTGAGGCTTGCCATGCCGGTAACCACGATAGATGCGACCTTGAGCGACATCAACAGGAAAATCATCGCTGGTGCCATTACCGCTGTTCTCATTGCCTTTGTGCTTACCTTCTTTGTGACCAGGAATATCAGCCGTCCGCTCGAGGAAATGACCGAGAGCGCGGAACAGTTCGCCCGGGGAGATTTCAGCCAGCAGCTGGCGATAAACCACAAGAAAACTACCTCGCGGGAGGTCGCAACTCTCGCGGCGGCAATGGACCGGATGGCCGAGCAGCTTGATGATAAAATCAACACCATCGTCAACCAGCGTAACCAGCTGGAAACCGTCTTTTCCAGCATGATCGAGGCGGTCATCGCCATTGATGGCGAGGAGCGGATCATCAACCTCAATAGGGCCGCGGCCCAGATGTTCGGTATCAATCAGCAAGCAAACGTGCAGGGTCGGATTATCCACGAGGTGATCCGTAATGTCGAGCTGCAGGCCCGTTTTCAGCAGACCCTGCAGACGGGTGTCCCGATCGAGGATGAGATTGTCCTGACGGTCAAGGGCGGGACAAGGGATCTGCATATCAATGTTGTTTCCCTGTCCCCCGGTACCGGAAAATCCCTCGGCGTACTCATGGTCCTCAACGATGTTACGAGACTGCGTCAGCTGGAAAGAATACGCAGCGATTTTGTTGCCAATGTCTCCCACGAACTCAGGACTCCGATAACCTCCATTCGCGGCTATGTGGAAACCCTGCTGGACGGAGCTCTCGATGATCGGGAGGATGCTGTACGTTTCCTCGAGATCGTTTTACACCAGTCTGTACAATTAAATGAAATTATAGATGATCTTCTCGCCTTGTCGAAAATTGAAAAGGAGGCAAAAGGGGGAGAAATCGTCTTTGAACGGCAGCCTCTCCTGCCGGTGCTCGAGGATGCCCTTCAGACCTGCCGGCTCAAGGCCGCGGAAAAGAACATTGATCTGCGCCTTGTCTGTTCTGATGATATCAGCCTGAAAATGAACCGCAGACTGCTTGAGCAGGCGGTTATCAATCTGCTGGTTAACGGTATCACCTACAGTGACGCCGGTGGGAACGTTAGCGTGCGGGCAAGCCGACATATAGAAAATGACCATGACAAGGTCGAAATCAGTGTTACAGACCATGGTATTGGCATAGCCAGCGAGCATCTATCCCGGCTATTCGAGCGCTTTTACCGGAGTGACAAGGCACGAAACCGCAAAGTCGGGGGAACGGGTCTCGGCCTTGCAATCGTCAAGCACATTGTTCAGGCGCACGGTGGTTCCGTCGCTGTTAAGAGTGCTCTGGGCGAAGGCAGTGAATTTACTATTTCTTTGTAACTACCTTTATTTTCGCCCTTTGTTTTTTTCAGCTGCTCCTCTTTTCTTCTTTATCCAGGTGTTTTACCATATAATGGAAGGCCGGTGATTTCTCTCCTCAGGATTCTTCTTCGGGAATTGCAGGATGAAGGAAGACAGGCAGGTAAACAGGGTGGTGTCGAATCTGAAGAACAGTGTCCCCGGCCAGACAGCCGGCCTTCTGTTGTGGCCGTTACTGACAGTTATCCTGGTGGTTGGCGCCCTCTATTACGAAAGGGTGCATGAGCTCGAGCAGACGACTGCCCGCAAGGAAATGCTGCTTCTCACTACCGCCGGGCAGCTGCTGAGGTCCGGCAGTGCGTCGGTCGCCTCCGACATGATGGCCGTGGCCGAGAGCAATGCGGTTGTAAAGTTCCTGTCTGAGACTGATCCAGCTTCTTCCGGCGCTGTTTCATCGCTGTTGCTGGACATTTCAAACCATAATCCTGCTTATAGCAGAATCTTTCTACTCAACAGTGAAGGCCGTCTCTTGTTCTCGGTTCCTCAGCAGGACACACCGGTTGATCTGTCCGCCCATCTGCCGGGAAATGTAAAGGAGCAAACCCTGGGGGCGGCAATTCTTGATCAATCCGATGGCCTGCTCTGCTGCACCTTATCCTCAATAGAAGTCGCGGCTGCTCCCTCCGACAAGGTGTCGGAGCCAAGCCTCCGTTTTGCGTCGATTTTAAAAGAACCGAAAAGTGGTCGGGATATCGTCCTTGTCTTTGATTATCGTATCACGGAAATACTTGAAGCACTTGAGATTGTTGAAGGAAGAGAGTCCGCCCGACTCTTCCTGCTTGACCCCAGGGGACTTGTAACGGACTCAGTGGAAGGCAGCACTAACCCGCCGGCCCTTCAGGCCAGTAAGTCTCGGGGGCAGACTTTCACGGAACCAGCCGTCCTTCTGCCGCTTTTCGAGGCGATACGGACCCAGAAACAGTCTCCTGTTTTTCATGACGGAAACCTATACAGTTTTGCCTCTTTCGACCTTTTCTCCAAATCATATTCTACCACCCGCGAGCATCTGTACGAAAGCACCAGAACCATTGCTCTGGCGCTGCCCGAGGAGCAATGGCTGTTTGCCTCCAGAATACCGGCCTCCTATTTTTCAGCGTACAAAAAGAGCTATATTACCTTTCTGCTCGTTCTGGCAGCCGCACTTTTGGTCCCGTCTGTGGTCGTTTGCTTTTTTCTTGCAAAATTTAAGCTGCGTGCAATTCAGGAGGCTGCATCCCGTTATCGTGAGCAGGTTGTTCATCTGGCTGAACTTGAAGAAAAGGTAAGCCAACGGACACGGGACCTGGATGACCGGAACCTGCAGCTCAGTGCTGAAATTGCCGAACGGTTGTCGGCTGAGAAAAGCCTGAAACAATCCAATGAGTTACTTTCAGGCATGCTGCAAAGCCTTGACGGCATCATCTATGTGGCGGATTTTGACAGCCACGAAATTCTTTTTGCCAACGATTATCTGAAAAGTCTCTTCGGTTTCGATCCGGTGGGGAAAAAATGCTGGCAGTTCATCCACTCAAGCAAAGACGGTCCGTGTATATTCTGTACGAACAATAAACTTCTTGATCTGCTTGGTGAACCGACGGGTCCATTACAGTGGGAGTATCAGAACCCGTTTAATAAAAAATGGTATGCCGCCAAGGATCAGGCCATCAGGTGGTCAAGCGGGAAATATGTCAAGCTGGAAATCGCCATCGACATAACCGAGCAGAAACAATTGCAGCATTTTCTTTCCGAGGCCCGAAGACAGGCCGACCTGGCGATAGAGATACGAAGCCGCTTTGTCGCGCTGGTGGCCCATGATCTCAAATCACCGTTTGTGTCGATTACGCAAATGCTCAAACGAATACTGGAGCGTGAGAAATTTACGCATCGCGCGCACCGCCAGTTCCTGGAAAATATTGTTGAAAACGGGCACCGGATGCTGCTTATGATTGATAATCTTCTCTCTATCGATCGTTTTGAAGCAAACGGCGTCAAGCTGGAACAGGCCTTCTTTGACGTCTCGGAAATGGGTCAGGAGGTGTTGCAGAATTTCAATCATCTCGCCCTTGAGAAAGAAGTCAGTCTGGTTAACGCTATTCCTGCCGGCACGACGATATACGCTGACAAATACCTCTACTTTGTGGTTTTGAACAACCTGCTCTCCAATGCCATCAAGTTCAGTGAACCCGGTGGAAAAATTGAATTATTGCTGCCCGATCAAGCCAGATCGATGACGGTAGCCGTAAAGGATAACGGCAGGGGGATGAGCCCGGAATATGCCGAAAATCTGTTCAAGGAAGATGTAAAAACGAGCAGCAGGGGCACGCAGGGCGAGAAGGGCAGCGGGCTCGGCCTTATCTTCTGTCAGGACATTCTCAAGGCCCACCATGGCATCATCGAAGTGGAATCAGAGATCGGCGTTGGCACAACCTTTCGCATCTGCCTGCCTGAAGTCTGCCGAACCGAAGACAATCATCTTCCCGCCTCCGTGGAAGATCTTCAGTAAAGAGATAGCTTCAACCCACCGGCCGGCGACTCAGGCGGCAGAAGATTCCCCGTTTTTCGGCTCGGCCTGCTGTTGAGCCGGTTCTTCCTCTTCCTCCGGCACCGGCGCAGTGCTTTCGTCCTGCCGGGGCCGCATGGCCTGCAATGTGGCTTCCACGACCTGTGCAGCTGTGCGGCCACCGTCGGTCGATGGTGGTTCGGATACGAGAATGGTTTCAATAATCCGATGATTGGTCAATCTCTCGGGTGGCAGCGACGGCATGATTTCGCCGCTTTCTTCCGAATGGTGCAGAATATTTGCAGCAACCAGCATGTCTCGAATTTTCTCGAGCATGTCAGTTTCATAGAAGGGATAAGCCGCGTGTATATCCGCCAGGCTTGTTCCCTGGTGTTCAGAAAAGCGTGATCTGACGAGATGGCACAGGTCCAGGGCGCCACTGAGCTGTAAGGCCGGAACAGCTGGTTTTGCGATAAGCTGATAGGATGACTTATTCTGGATCGCAAAGGCAACCTGGGCGCCGAACAATACAAAGAGCCAGCCGAGGTATACCCAGGCGAGAAAGAGCGGAACAGAGGCGAATGATCCGTAGATTGCATTGTATTTTGCCACACCGACCTGCATGCTGATGTAGATATTCTGGATGGCAAACCACAAAAATCCGGCGAGCGATGCTCCGATCATGGTCGGGACTTTTTTAATTTTGGTATTCGGGAAGAAAATATAAAGAATATAGATCGTTATGGACAAGAACAAGATTGGAACGCCCTGCAGCAGCAGCGTCTGGAGCCAGGCTGCCGGGATGACGCGTTGTATCGTTTTCACCAGGGCATCATTTTCCAGGATGGCCCCGGCTGCAAGTGCCACGTTGATGGATATCGGCAGGAGCACCATGAGGGTCAGGTAGTCGGTAATTTTCCTGAGAATTGAGCGAGCATCTACAACCCGCCAGATGGTATTCATGGCTGTCTCGATCTGGCCGAGAACGAGGATGACCGAGAGGAATATGCCGAGCATGCCGAAGGTGCCGAGCGTCGCAAAATTGGTCCGGTCTACATAAGCAAAAATTTTGTCAACCACCGAACGCAGGTGGTTCGTCAGATTGCTCTTGCTTGCCTGATCCGGTTCAGGCGCCGTGTCCGGGGAAAGCTCAGGGCCATTGTTAGCCAGATCCGCGTTCAGTTGAGCACCCGACATCTCCAGCGTGTCAATATAGCGGTAGACAACTTCCCGCAACTGGTCTCCACCGCCAAGACCTTTCACCACGGCGGTACTCATGGCCAGCATCGGCACCATTGACAACAGCATGGCGTAGGTCAGGGCGCCGGAGCGCAAGGTGAGCTGGTTGATCTCCATTTCGCGAAGAGTTATCAACACTACCCTGAGTAACGTATGCAGCCATTTGGCGGGAGGAATCCCGGCAGAGAGCGGGGTGCCGGCCCAGCGGATTATGCTGTCTGTCCAGGAAGACGCACCTCGTTGTTTTCCGGGTGCAGCTTTCGTGCTGTCAGGTGTCATACCATTTCTCGATTATCTTGAAGACTGTTTCGCGCCTGATCGGTTTAGAGATGTAATCGTTCATCCCCGCCTCCAGACATTTCTCCCGGTCGCCCGGCATGGTAAAGGCCGTCATTGCCACGATAGGTATGGTGTGCCCGCCCGATCTGATGCGGCGGGTTGCTTCAAGGCCATCCATTTCAGGCATCTGGACATCCATCAGGATGATGTCGAATTGTTCAGGTTCCCGCTGAAAAAAATCAACCGCTTGTTCGCCATTATTAACGACTTCGACGGTATAGCCTGCCTTAAGCAGCATCATGGTGGCCAGCTTCTGGTTCACGAGATTATCCTCAGCAAGCAGAATTCGCGTTGATTGTTTGATCTCCTCGCGGACCGAGTATTGCGTTATCAGCGGCTTCACGCTCCGGCTGTCACCGGGTACCGTGCTGCCGAGAATTTTCGAGATGGTCTTGAAGAGGATGGGGCGTCGCGTCGGTTTGGTCAAAAAGGCTGAAAAACCGGCTTCTTTGCACCGTGCCGCTATTTTTTCATTGGCGGAGGTATAAGCCAGCAGGGGTATGTCCTTCAGTGGCGGCTTTTCTGCACGAATCAGCGAGGCTATCTCATAGCCGGAATAATACGGCATGAGAATATCAACGATGGCGATATCGTAGGGGCATCCGTCCTCGGCGCCTTCCTTGAGCATGGCAAGGGTCTGCCTCTCGTCAGTAAGGGTATCGACCTGCATGCCGACATGTTGGAGGATAGAGCCGAGAATTTTACCGTTTGCCCGGTTATCGTCAACGACCAGAACCTTTTTGTTTTTCAGTACTCCCGTTCTGACCGGGATTCGGGGTGTGGGAGCCGCCTTTTTCATAACGGCGGTGAAGTAGACTGTCGTCCCCTGGCCTTTTACACTGTCGAGCCAGACGCGGCCGTTCATCAGGGCTGATAGACTGCGGCAGATCGACAGGCCCAGGCCGGTTCCGCCGAATTTGCGGGTGGTAGAATCATCGGCCTGCTTGAACGCTTCAAATACCGTTTCATGTTTTTCAGCCGAAATGCCGATGCCAGTATCTCTGATGGTGCTTTGCAGGGTAATGGTTTCGTCGCTCTCCTCAACGACATCTATGGAGAGTTCAATTTCTCCTTTCTCGGTAAACTTTACGGCGTTGCCAAGCAGGTTTATCAGAACCTGGCGAAACCTGCCGGGATCCCCCTTGACATTGGCGGGAACATCCTCCCCGATGCGGCATAATACTTCAATGGGTTTGCCGGTGACCCGGGGACGAACCATTTCACAGGCATCGTGGGCGGTAATCTCCGGATCGAAGTTGATGTACTCCAGGTTCATCTGGCCGGCTTCAACTTTCGAAAAGTCAAGGATGTCATTGATCAGTTCGAGTAACGCCTCGCCGCTGCGCTTTATGATGGAAACACACTCCTGCTGCTCCTCGTCAAGTTCGGAACCGAGCAGCATTTCGGTGATCCCGATGATACCGTTCATCGGCGTGCGGATTTCATGACTCATACTGGCGAGAAACTGGCTTTTTGCCAGGTTCGCCGATTCTGCAGCAAGCTTGGCCTGGAGCAACTCGCTTGTCCGGCGTTCAAATTCTTCCTGCAGCACCTGCGCGGAGGGCTCTTTGTCGGGAATGGTATCTTGCTGTGACATCGCTTCTCTGTTAGCAGAGATCATCAGTCAATTCATGTTTGCTGACGGCCTCGAGTTTGATCCGGTCAAGCAGTCCGGCCAGAACGGGTTTGACGTTCTCCCTGAGATCACCTGCAACAATGATAAAGAGCAGATCGTCTCCGGGCTTGAGGGTGCCGGTACGTGCCTCAACGATGATATCATATATTCCTTCATGCTGTAAAAACTCTTCGCGGATATCTGCAAGCAGGCTCTGGTCAACCTCTACTTCAATAGCGGTGACCTTGCGACGGTCTCCCCGGGACCATGCTCTGACGGTGCCATTGTGAACGAGCACCATGCCGACATGTTCGGTAAAGTCCGGCCGCAACTTTAATTCGGCGATCCTCTGGCTGATATCCACGTTTTATCTCCTTAACTTTGAACCTCTTGAAAAATACTCTTTTCGTCCAGAATCGGCGTTATGATCAGAATTTTATCATCTGGATATCAGCTACATAAGCCCCAATGGTGCTTCCTTCAGGGCGCCTCTGGTAAAATTTTCCGCCTGCCTTGATCTTGAGCGAAAATCCGGGTTTTGCATAAGGCTCCTCCGTTAGATTTCACTAAGAATCGGGATCTGCAGACTGCCTGAGGGATCGAGGCGATCAAGATCCAGTCTGTCATTATACTTTTTCAATAACCAGAGGGGTA
>JAHEMX010000251.1 GCA_024643445.1 Desulfobulbaceae bacterium
TTCGACAACCTCGTCCCAGGAACTGCCGTCTTTGACCAGATCAAGCATTGAAAGCCGATAAATGACGATGAAGTCGGTACCGACCTGTTCCCTGATTTGCCGGACAATCTCGACCGGAAAGCGAATCCGGTTCTCAAAGGAACCTCCCCACTCATCGCTGCGAAGGTTGGTTTTACGGACAATGAACTGGTTGATCAGATAGCCTTCCGAACCCATGACTTCAACGCCATCATAACCGGCTTGCCGTGCCAGAAGCGCACACCTGGCAAAATCACTGATCGTTGTCTTGATGCCGCGAATCGACAGGCCTCTGGGCCTGAAGCGGTTGATCGGCGCCTTGATGGGCGAAGGTGCGACACAGAATGGATGGTAGCCGTATCTGCCCGAATGAAGGATCTGCAGGCAGATCTTGCCGTCTTCCCGGTGCACCGCATCGGTAATCAGCCGATGCTTCTTGACCTGGGAGGATCGGGCGAGCCGGCTGGAAAAGGGCGCAATCCAGCCCGTCCGGTTGGGTGCCACGCCGCCGGTTACGATGAGGCCGACGCCGCCCTGTGCCCGTTCAGCAAAGTATCTTGCCATACGGTTGAAGCCGTCCTTCTCCTCTTCCAGCCCGGTGTGCATCGATCCCATCAGCAGACGATTCTTCAGCCGGGTGAAACCAAGGTCAAGCGGTTTAAAAAGGAGTGGAAATAACGGATGATCCATAACCATCGTCAGTACCCGATTAGTAAAGGTGCCCGGTGTTTTTCATCGATAATAAACGTCCGTGAAGGAGTTTTGTTTACCTTTTTTTCTCCAGCATTGTCATGCACTATCCAGGCATAACACGCCTTGCTCTTGCGCTTCCTTACTTTCCTTTTTACTATGAGTGGCGGTAATACCATTGTCGCCAAAATGATCCACAGGAGCGTTCATGCACTACGAAGGTGATATCTACCGGCCGCCAAGCGAGGCCGGCTCCATCCTGCTCCAGGTGGCCACCGGCTGCCCCCATAACCGGTGCACCTTTTGCTCCATGTACAAAGAGAGCCGCTTTTCAATCAAGGATGAAGCAACCGTCATGGCTGACATCGATTTTGCAGCTAAAAACTTCCAACGGCAGCAGAGGCTCTTTCTCTGCGACGGCGACGCCCTGATCCTGCCGCAGGATCGGCTGTGCAGAATTCTCCTAGCTATCAGAGAGAAACTCCCCTGGGTTACCCGTATCGGCACATACGCATCGACTGACAGCATAAAGCGGAAAACAGACAGGGAACTTGGAGAATTGAGCGCTCTCGGCCTGGCCATCGCCTACCTCGGTCTTGAAACCGGAGATGATGTGACGCTCGAGCATATCGGCAAAAACAGCGATTCGGCCGCCATGATAGCAATGGGCAGGAAAATCCGCTCAGCTGGCATCAAGCTGTCCATCACCGTTATTCTCGGTATCGCGCAGATGAAGCGCTCCCTCATCCATGCCAGGGAAACCGGCAGGGTCCTCTCCGCCATCGATCCTGAATATGTTGGTGCCTTGAGCCTGATGCTCACGCCGGGTACCCGACTGTATGATGATTGGGAAAAAGGAATCTGGACTCTGCCGGGAGCTCGAGAAATGCTTGTGGAACTGAGAAACATGCTTTCGAGCACGGAGTTGTCAAACGGCTATTTCCACGCCAATCACGCCTCAAACTATCTGCCAATCAAGGCTAAACTACCGGAAGATAAAGCGGCCACCCTGAAACGTATCGACGATGCCCTCAGCGGCAAAATAAGCCTGAAACCAGAATATATGCGGACGCTCTAGTAGCTTCTCTTTTCTTCCTGTGCAGCAGAGAGAGAAAAAGAAGGAAAAGCAGTGAAAAGAGCCCGTTTGTCAGGACTGGCCAGAATTCCTTCGGCCAGGAGCACGCCTCTTGGTTCTGAACCTAAGAGGCGTGCTCCTGCCATCCAGTCTAGAACTTATACTTCAGCCCGGCAGAAACGAAAAGAGCCGAGGCGTTCTCAAACTCTCCGCTTATCCCGCCCTGGTTGCCGCTTACAGAACGTGATTTCTTGTAGTCATAGAGGAGACCAAGGCCAATCTCCGTTTTCTCGTTGACGATATAACGTCCACCGACAGAGTACAGATAGGCATCCGAATCAGGCAGCTCAAAACCGAGCGTTTTCGTCGGAACCGGGTTCTTGTCTATGGCAAATCCAGCCATACCGATGAAATAGTCACAGAACTTATACTCAACACCGATACGGAAGGCATCGGTATCATCCCAGTTTTTCGGAATGGGTTTACCAAAGCCGGCTTCGGCCATCGGGTTGCCGAACTGAAAATCAAGGGTTTTATATTCGCCCCAGAAGGTACGGTCCCAGGCCAGTTCAACGGTCAGCTGGTCCCAGGTATAGGCACCGGCGAGTGTCAATACGGCCGGAGCCGGCAGGGACACATCTCCGGTCGTGGCGACCTGCCACGGTCGCGGATAGGAGGAAGCAACGCTGGCATCCCCGGTCAAGGAAAGATCAACATTGGAACGATAGGTGACCGAGATATTGGTCTTATCGTTGGGCCGCACCGAAGCAGCCAGGTTGTATCCCCAGTCGGTCGCCCAATCCCCTGCCAGGTACATGTCATGAAAGACACCGGTGGATGGATTGGTTCCGCCATTCTGGGCCGTTGCGGTGGAGGCCATGAGACGAGCGCCGCCGGCTACTGATACGTACTTGTTAAATTCGTAGGAAACAGACGGATTAAGGTCGAACACCTTAAGGTCGAATTTTTTGGCAGAGAGGGCGGGGAACGGTTGATTCCAGCGCTTGGCCAGACCGTAGGGAACCGTTAACGAGAAACCAAACCGGAAGTCATTGTATTTCGGCGAAACGAGAAAAAAGGTCGGCAGCAGGAAATTCTCGGTTTCGGAGGCCCCGTTCATAGTCTTGGTGCGTGAATCGGTATAATCAATGGTGGTCAGGTGGATGTAGTTCAGGTCCAGCTCGGTAAGCCAGCCGTCAGCCGCCCAGGACATGTTGGCGGGATTGTAATAGGACGAATCCGCGCCCTTTGCATTGGCAATATGGGCCCCTGCCTTTGCCACGGAGTCCGACGATTGTTCAGGAATACGATAACCTGAAGCAAATGCGGAACCGGCTGCAAAAACCGATGCCAGGGCCAGTACAGAAATAACCTTTTTCATGCGTTTCTCCCCCAATCTGAAATTACTTGTCGGTCTGCCGCACTGAATCGGCAGGCTCTTCTCCCGGATATCAACTGCAGGAATGCCGGATTACTTATGTTCACGGCATATCCTTAAAGTTCAAGTAAATAATAAAAACAGACCCTTCCGACCTCTTCTCTTCTCTACTAGTTAATCCAGAACGGGACGAGAAGTCAACCCTAATCAGAAGCCGGGGTGCGAGCTGAAACCTCTCGTTATCAAGCTTGAGAAGACACTGCCGATTCCCTGATCAATCTGTTTTGGCTGTCCCGGCACTATCAAGTTTAAGGATTTCCCGGAGGATCTCGTTTTCCATGACTACCGTTTTTTTGCTGCCGTCCATAATAGCGAAGGTCACCAGGGCGTCGGCGACAAGCTCTTTGCTCGTCTTCAGAACAATTTCCTGCCGCAGGACAGCGCTCTTCCGGCCCACCTTATCGAGGGAGGTTGCAACCTGCAGTATCTCTCCCACCCCCACCGCCCTCCGGTAATTGATGTTGATGTTGATCACCAGGAAGAGTAGCCCCTGCTCCACCCACTTGTGCAGGTCTATTCGGGACTCGAACAGGGCCCAGCGGTCCTCCTCGAGAAACTCCAGGTAGCGGGCATTGTTCACATGTCCGTAAAAATCCGCGTGGTACCCGCGAACTTTTATCTCTGTCAGATATTCCTGATTTTCATCCATACAGCAGCCTGTCAGCCGGAAAACGGTGTTACAGCCTCTTAGAGCTCACGCCTCTTTGCCGAATGCCCTGAGAAAGTCCTTGAGCGCACCGGGATTGTTTGACTTGATCGTACCTGACAGGAAGTCAGCCATTCCGGGACGATAGCCCTCCGACCAGATCTTAATGAAAAATTCCGGGCTTGTTTTACAGACACAATCGGCGGCCTCAACCGTACGGCCTTCCACGACGAGACACTCCTGAGACGAAAGACGTACGGTCCTCTTGAATTGCCCGAGCGAGAAATAATAACTGGCCGGCTCAATCATGGTCCCTTGGACAAAGCATGCCGGCAGAGAGCTAAAAATATCGTCGATCACCACCTGCCTCCATCACTGTTTTTCTATTTTTTCAGTCAGAAGCGGGACAAACTTTGTCAGATCGGCAATCACGAGGACATCGGCGACATCACCGATCGGCGCATCCTTATCGGTATTTATAGCCACGACAAATTCAGATTTCTTCATACCGGCAAGGTGCTGAATGGCGCCGGATATCCCGCAGGCGATATACAGTTTGGGAGCGACCGTCTGCCCGGTCGTACCCACCTGGCGATTATGCTCCGCCCACTCGGCATCCACCACCGGCCGGCTGGCACCATATTCACCGCCAAGGGCACGGGCCAGATCAGCAATCAGCCCGATATTCTCCGGCTTGCCAATACCGCGACCGGCACTGACAATGACCTCCGCTTTGCTCAAATCGACACCGCCCGCCTCGGCCTGTTCATAACCGAGAAATTCCAGTTGCCCATCCGTATCGCTTTCTACCTTGACGATCTTCGGCGTTCCCGACAACGGGCCGCCGAGGCCAAAGGCACCGGCCTGCAGGGTCACGACAGCAGCAGTTGTTTTCACCTCTACGGTTCGTCTCAATTTCCCGTTACATACCGGCACGACCAGAGAACCGCCGTCATAAGCGACCACTTCAGAGACCTGGGCACATCCGAGTGCCGCCGCGATTCGCGGGGCAAGGTCCCAGCCATAGCTTGAATGGCTGAACACCACCAGGTCCGGCTTCTCCTTTTCGATCACCCCAAGCAGGAGCTGTTTGTGCACCGCCGGATTATATTCCCCGCAGGACGAGGCCTCGGCCAGGTAAAGCGTGCCGTCATAGAGAGGCAGGGAGGATTCCGAGCCGACAACAAACATCACATGCTCAGCCGCGGTCTCACCGGCAAAGCCCATCAGGTCATGTGCGCTGCCGAGCACCTGACCGTTTCGATATTCTGCGACAAGCAGTAGTTTCATGATTATCTCCGACAGGCTCCTAGCTCAGAACCGTGGTTTTCTCCCGCAGAAGCTGCAGCAGTTTGTCGGCCAGCTCACCCGGCTCGCCTTCAAGTACCAGTCCGCCACTTTTCTTTTCGGGGAAATAGATTTTTGCCGTCTGCTGCCGCGCTTCCGGCAGAGCAAACTCCTGAACCGGTATGCTGAGCAGTTCTTTCTTCTTGGCCTTCATGATGTTTGGCAGTGTCGGGTAGCGAGGCTTGTTCAGCCCGAGCTGGCAGGTAATCAGGGCCGGTATCGGCATCGCTATTCTGGCCCTCACCCCTCCCTCGAGTTCGCGCTTGAGCTCGACCCGCCCATCCTTGTAGACAAAATCGACAACCGTGGAAACACCGCGCACAGCAAGCATCTCGGCAACCAGTATGCCAACCTGACCACTGCCCCGATCCTGTGACTGCATGCCGGTAAAAATCAGATCGAACTGCTTGTCCCGGGCATACGCTGCAATGATGGAAGCAATCGCATAGGGTTCCTTCCGGCCGGCCTCGTCATCCACCACATGAACCCCCCGGTCACAGCCCATTGCCAGCCCTTTCTTCATGGCCTCCTTGACCTTGTCTGGGCCAATGGACAGAATGGTGATATCAGCATCGCCGACCTCCTCCTTCAGACGGACGGCCTGCTCGACACCGTATTCATCGTATTCATTCATGCGCCAGGCAAGGTCTGCGGTGTCATACCAGACACCACTTGGCGCAATCCTGAACCTCGATTCCATATCGGGAACCTGCTTGATACAGACCAGGATT
>JAHEMX010000252.1 GCA_024643445.1 Desulfobulbaceae bacterium
GCTATTTCATCGCCAAGGCTTCCTTTTTGTCTTGAAATCGTTATGATAGCCATGCTTAGCCCTCCATTCTGAATCCTGAAGTTTTCGGTGATACATCCATGGAACTGACGGCTTTCAAGCGATACCGAATCCTCCTCACTGATTGTCGGTTGGCGCTGCGCTCCCCACCACGAAAAAATAAGCACGATAACTTCCAACAAAATGGAACATTGTGGCAATTCAACTGTAAATGGGGGTCAGCCTAATACTGATTCCTCTCTTTTCGCCATCCCGATGGCCGCACCTTCACCGATAGTCGCCGGGGATCCTGGCCCATGCCTGCTCTGACGTTGTATACTCGTTGATGTTACCCTGACTCCATCTATAACCGTATTGCCTTCAGGCACCCTCCTCACAGGAGCACCGGGACTGAGGCACCATTGCACCCAGGCTGAAACAATGATAGATCGCCGCACTGATGCCAACCGATAAGAACACAAAACATAGCGGGTTACGATAAACCAATGCTCAAAAGAGTGATTGGCCATAAGGAAATAGCGCAGGAAGACAACCATGGCTATGGCCATAAAACGGATTGGACGCAGCTATGGTCCTGAGAGCGGCTCATGACCGTATTCACGAATGTCAGCAGCACGGCTATCACCCACCCCGATTGCCCGGGCAGGCACCGTCCTGCCGAGAGGACCAGCCAGATGGGGAAGGAATATGCGGTCCCGGCAAAGACAAACAGGTACATACTGACAAAGGGGGCATGAATATCAAAGTGGTTTGTAACAAGACAGAGCGCAGGACATCCTCAAACAATGCAGGTGATCCCTGATGATGCGATTCGGTTCCAGCTCCGTCGTCTCGCTGGCTGAAACACCACTTTTCCGGCGCTAGAATATAATCACGGTTGAATCGACGACTACGGGAACATTAGTCTCTTTGTTGTAGCGGGCCATGAAGTCGACAACCTCGGGTGTCGCCGTCATTTCCAGATCCCTGACGAAGGGGTAGGACAGGGTCTGGAACAGAAGCTCCACCGTGACGGTCAGGCTGCCTGGCGGGAAATCAAACACCTCCGGTACCTCGTAGACAACCCGGTCCGACCCGCCGATGAAGTCATCATCAGAACGGGCTTCTCCATATACCGCTATTTCGTCAGGTGCTTTGTTTTTATCGAAATTGGCGGGCAGGAGCCGGTTGTCCTTGGCATATTCATTGGCCCTCATCAGGGTGTATGTCACCTCACCCTGGTCGTTGAGCATAACCGGTTCGTAGATCTGTACCTGGTCTGCTGATTTGATTGTATCGTAGTGAGGTTCATAAGCTCGCGGGTCCTCGTCTGCATCATTGCCGGCGATGCTGCCGCCGGCCAGCGGCGCACCGGATTCAAAAATGATACGAGAACCATCGACAGCCTTTACATGCAGCCAGGCCCTGCGCGAGGGCAACCCGCTGGGGAATTTATGTCCTGCCAGATTGGTCACATCCACCGTCACCGTGAGCAAACCTGAAGCAGCCGACAAAACCGCCTCCGCCTCGATCATGGCGGTTCTCGTTTCGTGAAGTTGTAAAAGAGTCCGCAAGATGGTTGCGTCCAGGTGCTTGGTGTCTGCTGTCACGCCAAGTTCCGTCGCGTTGTTCATGAGCAGGTTGACCATAAAGCTGTTGCCGCCGACGTAATGATGTTCGCCGAAGGGGCTTCTTTCCGCCAGTCGTCGCGGACGATTGCTGATGACCACCGGCGAAGACGCCTGCGGCACGTGGCAGTGCTGGCAGGTTCTGTCGAACTGGCTGTATTCCCACTCCAGATAGGTGGTCTGCTCGGGAAACTCGCCGATGTAGGTCCCGTCCGCCGCCAGGGTGGGTGTGAAGAGCGTATGACAGGATCCGCAGAGGGCAGAATCGGTGAGCTGTTTTTCGGGGTTGTGCGGGGTTGGCCGAAACCCGGAATTTCGCTGCATGGGATTGATCAGAGGATTTGTAAAGGGTCCAAAGAGCGTCCGGCCGGGACTGGCCGTTGTGGTGTCAATGGTATAATTGCCGGTGTAACTGTCTGGCGTCCCCAGGTTGCCCGGCTGGATCTGGTGGCACAGCGTACAGGACACCCCGTCCATGGCCGCCTCGTGCAGGAGATGGTTCGGGTCAAGGAAGCCGCCAAACGCTTTGAGCACGTAGATGCCTTCGGTCGGGGTGCCATCGGTCAGTGCCTGGTAGCGGGCCATTCCCATGTGGCAACGACTGCATTTTTCCTGGATGACCTGCGGGAGATCAAGGCCATCGGGAGACATAGAAGGCACCAGGGCTACCTCCGCACTGATCTTGGCCTGCCAGAAAGGATCCTTGGCAGCGTTGGCCATCATGGTGGAGCGCCACTGCGCATCGATGGAGACGTCGGTGCCGTCACTGTCACGCAGGCTGCTGTGACAGACCGCACAGATACCGGAACCGGAAAAATTGGCTGTCTCGAACGAGGTGAGTGTTGTCGCACCATGACAAGCGAAGCTGAAACACACGATCAAGGAGAAGATCACAACGCCCAAACGTAACCATGAGTACCTGCTTTTTTTATGTGCCATGCTGTCTTCCTCTTCGGTTATTTTGCCGGCATCTGACCCTGGAGAAACACGTCTCCACTCCTCGTCCGGGAGAGAGAACTCCGGCCTGTCTACTGCCATTGTTTCAAGACCTATATATAGGAAACGGATACCAGGGGAAAAAGTTACATATAAATCCGGACTCCGGCAGTTTTTCAGGGCTGTTCGATGGTGCAGGGGGTGAAGGTGTAAAAAAAGACGGTGAAAGGGCAATCCTTCCCGGTTCAGCATTTTCAACACATGAGCGATGAACTGAACAACCTTGTTGTTTTGACAGGAAGGACAAATCAATTCTTTAATGACTTGTCCCGCTACGGCGCAACTGCAGGCAGGTAAGGGAGCGGTGACTAAAATCTTTGGAGGTAAGACGGGATTATTCTGTATATTATTTGCTATATCGGTTTTATTAGAAATGCCATGCATAACCCGTGATGCGTTACGCGTGGATGATAAGAAACAGCGTGCAACTGATCACCGGTCACTGATCAGGAATTGTTTGTGTTTGCTCCACAATTAAATGAACTTACTCAGATAAATCTGTTTCATCTGCTCTAGCGGGAGTTTCCTGCAACAAAAATTTCCCATTGTCTAAGATAAAAATCATTCACCTATAATCATAAGATAGCTGTTCTGATTTATGAAACGAGATATTCAAAAATTTCAGTCAACCAGGTTTGACGCAATCATTATCGGCGGCGGCATTACTGGTGCCTGCCTCGCCCATGATGCGGCACTGCGCGGACTCCGTATCGCATTGGTGGAAAAAAACGATTTTGGTATGAGTACTTCTTCCGCTTCCTCAAAGCTGCTGCACGGCGGAATACGCTACCTGCAGAAACTTCAATTCGGCAAGGTTCGGGAATCGGCCCGCGAACGCACCTATTTCCAAATCATCGCCCCGCATAACACCAGCAGTATCCCCTTTCTGATTCCGACCATTACGGGCGGTATTATGACGGGAAAGGCGGCACTGCTGGCGGGAATGAATTTCTATCGACTGCTCTGCAGCGGCCTTAATGGCCTGATCAGTGACAAGTCAAAAGAGATCGAATACGGCAGGTTGTTCGGAAGGACGCAGGTTCTTAACATGGTTCCATTGCTGAATTCCATTGATGGGCTCAACGGGGCTCATACGCTGTTTGAGTCTCATATGCATAACTCGGAGCGGATGACTCTGGCGTTCATCAAGTCTGCCGTACAGAACGGCGCGGTCGCAGCCAATCACACGGAGGTGACAAAACTACGCAGCGAGGAAGGAGTTGTCGTAGGGGTCAGCTGCCGTGATCGGCTGGGCGGGGAGATCTTCGACATTTCCGCCAGGGTTATAATAAACGCTGCCGGACCATTTCTGCCCGGAATCAACAGCCAGATTGAAGGCTTGAATCTTGATAAAAAAACAACCGGATTTTCAAAAGGGGTCCATCTGGTAACCCGCCAGGTCGAGAGCAGATTCGCCCTGGCATTGAGTAGTGGGAAAAAAACCGAGGGACTGGTGACGCGGGGCGGCCGGCATATCTTCATTATACCATGGCGCGGACGGTCCCTGATCGGGACAACAAATGTCCCCTTTGACAGGGATCTCGATGATGTCCGGGTAACAAAAAAAGATATTGTTGACTTCCTCCAGGACATTAATGCCATTGTCCCCGGCATATCGCTTCAGGAGTCGGATGTTCACTACGCTTTCGCGGGTTTATATCCGCTCATAAGCGATGAGATTAAAACTGACACCTACCAGGGAACCGGCGAGTACCAGGTGGTGGACCACGCCTCACGAGACGGCCGGGAGGGTATTGTATCCGTCCTTGGCGCCAAGTATACAACGGCACGGGCAATTGCCGAACAGGCCATCGATGTGGTGGTTCAAAAACTGGCCTGCGGGGACAGACATTGTCATACGACTACCAGGCCCCTTTTCGAAGGGCAAATAGGTAATCTTCAGCAGTTTATTGCCGAGAAACAAAAGCGATACGAAGCTATTCTCGCTCCGGAAACCGTGCATGACCTGATCGTCTCCCATGGCAGCAATCTTGGCCCGGTCGTTGAATTCCTCCGATCCGGCACCGGTTATCTGGAGAAACTGTCGGAAACCAGAGAAACCCTGGTGGGAGAGATAGCCTACGCTGTTGAACACGAAATGGCCTGCACATTGGACGATGTCATATTCGCCCGTACGGGACTAGGGACCATCGGTCATCCCGGCCCCGAGGTGATTGAACGTGTCTGCACCATCATGGGCCCGAGGCTTGGTTGGTCGAAAGATCAGACTGAACAGGAGATAGCAGCGGTTGATAGACGATTCCTCTGGGTTGACGAGTAAGCCTGGTATACCGACGAAAATGAAACAAGCAGATCTGACAGACAAGAGCCGTCGCCATCCCGATGAAAAGCAACCGCCGGTAGTCCACATTGGGCCGACCCCGTTTTTCTCAAACCGTGGTTGTCATATTCGTATATTGAATGAAGTAGAAGGGCTGCGAAAGCAGGGCAGGAAGGTCATCATCTGTACGTATGGGCTTGGCAGGGATGAATCCGGCCTGGACATTCGCAGGATCTGGAAAATCCCCGGCTATAGCAAAACAGAAGCCGGATTTTCCATGTTTAAGCCTCTTGCCGATATTCTGCTTTTTTTCCTGGTCCTTAAGGTCGTTTTTCGGGAAAAAATAGCTATCATACACGGCCACCTGCATGAGGGCGGCCTTATCGGCTGGTGTGTCAAACTGGCTCTGTTCTGGCGCCGGATTTACCTGGTCATGGACGTGCAGGGCAGCCTGTCGGGAGAGCTGCGGGCATACGGGACGTTCAAAAAATTACCGTTCCTACTCCCGGGCTTTTATTTTATTGAGCGGCTCGTTTCCATGATGCCAGACAGGATCATCTGTTCCTCACAGGCAAGTGCGCACTTTATGGCAGAATCATGCTCCGTTCCTTCGCGAAAAATCGAACTAGTCAAAGATGTTGTCCCCACGCTCTTCTTCTCGCCGGTTGATAAGGGTTTGCAGCGAGAATCATTACGAATTCCGAAAGGAAAAAATATCGTCATCTATACCGGCTCGCTGCTGCCGGGCAAGGGGGCTGACCTGCTGCTGGAAGGCTTGAGGCTGGTCCTTGAGCGAAGAGACGATTGTCTTTTCGTGCTGATCGGCTACCCCAAAGAGCTTATCGAAGAAAAAGTGATCCGCTACGGTCTGCAAGACCGGGTAATCATGCCGGGCGAGGTGCCCTACTCGGATCTCGCCGACTGGCTTGCAACAGCAGATCTGGCAATTGATCCGAAACCATCGGGGTCCGGCGAGGCGAGCGGTAAGATCCTGCACTACATGGCCCGCGGTCTGCCCGTTGTCTGTTTCGCCAGTGAAAA
>JAHEMX010000253.1 GCA_024643445.1 Desulfobulbaceae bacterium
CCAGAATCCCTATTTCGTCCTTCCTTGATGCATTAGAAAAAGGAACGAGTTTACCACCCTCGTTCACTTGTATAACATTTTCTGTAAGCTTGGAAATTGGCTTTGAGACGTTTATATTGAGCAGAAACAACAACAGAAGGATAAACAGGGTCCCGGCTAAAGTAATAGAGAGGCTCGCAACAAAAACGGCTTTTCGACCCTGTCTGGAAATATCCCGTGGGATAGAAATTTTTGCCAATAAAGCGGGTTGATTGGTGATATCATAAAAAACGGTATAACAGTGGAGAAGGGTATCGCTTACCGGTTCAATAGCTATCGTTTGATTCTTATCCTTCAGTATCTTTGAAAAGATGACTTTATCTGTAGAAGGAATGGTGTTATCATCAAAATTCCAAAGCGTTAAATCAAGCTTTGTCTGTTCTGACAGCATCTGGACAACATTTTCATCGATGATACGACCCATTATCAGGGTCCCGTTCGCTGGCCCTTCCAGATCACTTTTTAATATTGGTGCGGAACAGATAAAAAACACCCCATATTTCGTGACCAGCAAACCAGGATTCGACTTATGAGCTTCTCGACCATGGATTAACGGCCTTATGTTGAAAACACTATCGCTCTGAAGTGTTTCCAATCCGGTATCATACTCAAGATCGAAAGTTTTCCCCCAGACGACATTTCCATTGAGATCAAGGAAACATATTACATTCAGATTATTTTCCGAAAAAACCGTAATGGGAGAGAGGTTGGAGTCTATAAATTCGTTGTTCTTGTCATTAATAAAGAGATAAGCATCGTCCCAATAAGCCCAATCGGTGGTAAATTTGTCAAGATGATAGATTTCTCTCTGGATGGCCGCGATAGCTCGGCCAGTATCTTTCCGGGCCTCATTTTGTTCAAGATTAATAAAATTGGGAAAGACTAAAAATCGATGAATGGCATAGTCGGTAGAGATGTAGACAATGCATACAAGCAATACGATCATTATGATTTTAGTTTTTAATGACATTGCTTTATCTCATTACCAAAGCATTTCCTCTGGACATCATCTGTTATCCACACCGCCGACGCCTGGGGTAAGTTGCCGCGCCATGTAACTTTCCACCTCAGCGCCGCCGGTGTTCCCGCAGTCAGGTCGACCCCGTTGTTAGGTTACCTGTGTGTTTGGCACAATACAAGGTTCTTCTTTGCACTCGTTTACTTCTATTATGACATGAGATAACTTGTGGAAATCTTCTAATAGTTTCTTGTAATGTTCCGTTTTATTTGGATAATGAGTCACCAACGCAATTATTGCTGCATAATGGTTTGAACCAACCTTCCAGATATGAATATCAGAAATCCTGTTGTCGGCATCAGCCTCGATAGCCTCTTCAATTTTTCGTTGATATTCTTTGTCAATACTTGCATCCAACAATATTGGACCTGTTTGCTTCAGTAATCCGTATGACCAGCGTGTAATAATGATAGCCCCTATTATTCCCATGGTTGGGTCAAGCCAGTTCCACCCCGCATATTTACCGGCAATCAATGCTATGATAGCAAGCAAGGATGTCATGGCATCTGCCAGCACATGCAGATAGGCTGCTTTCAGGTTATGGTCATGGTGATGTGGGTTATGATCACTATGCCCGTTATCATGATGATGGCCGCGGTCACCTTTTAACAGCAAAGCACTGATAATATTAATAAACAGCCCGAGACATGCGACAGTGATAGCTTCATTGAAATGAATCGAGTGTGGATTGACAATTCTTTGCAGGGACTCGACCAACATAACCAAGGCTACAACAGCCAGGGCTATTGCGCTAGCAAAACCGCCAAGGACATTAACCTTGCCAGTACCAAATGCATAGGCGGGATCACTTGCATGATTTCTTGCATAACGATACGCAAAGATTGCAATGATAAATGCGGCGACATGTGTCCCCATGTGCCATCCATCGGCGAGAAGAGCCATAGACCCATAGATACTGCCGGCAACGATTTCCACAACCATTGTTACGGCTGTGAGCATTAAGACATATTCTGTCCGTTTCTCTCCCTTTTCATTTTTTACTGAAAATTCGTGGTCATGTTGCCAATTTTTAAGCGAATGTCTATGCATTTAATTCTCTCATAACGATTCTTTCGGTTTGAAATGATCCGGTGCAACGTTCTGCAACCACCTTTGAATCCACGATGTTAAATCTCCCGGCACTGAACAGCCTTATAGCGCGGGTTCAGTGCGCGATGCTAAGTCAGGCCCATTCATTACTGCAAAGGCAAAAGCAAAACGGGCCCCTCATCTTGTATGGCAGGTTCGATGAAATGGCGGGTCACGGCGCTGTCGAGAAAAAGTTCTTCATACGCTGCTCGAACTCGCGACAGGCGTCGCTCCGGCCGCTGTCGCACAGATCCTTGAGCTGCAGCGCTCTCTTGTACTCGAAATCTCGTGCCTTCAGCAGGTAGCAGCTTTCGCGGTGACCGAGATTGCAGCCCTTTTCCCAGATTTTGTTAGCGTCAAATGTTTCGCCGCGCTGGCCAAGGCGTATCGCCAGCCAGGAGCAGCCGGCCTGGTCGCCATGCAGGCAGTCGAGGTAATCGCGGCCGAGCTTTTCCAGCTGTTCGCAGGTTCCCGCTTCGCCGCGCAGACAATCGTTGCGCAACGAATTGGCCAGGAAGAACAGCCGAAAATTGGCCTGATTGAGCGTTAGCAAGCAACTTACGCCATCGCCCTTTTCGCACCCTTTTTGCCACAGAGCCTGCGCTTCGCCGTCGTGCCGCGCATCGTAACTGACACCGCCCAATTCACGACACAATCTCCATTCTCCCGCCTCGCAGCGTTGCTTGTTGACGGCCCGCGCCGCTTCACGCTCAATCTCGCGCGCCGTCAAGGTGCTCTCAAAAGCTTCGGGGGCTGGATCATTTCGCGTCGCCTCGCGATCTTCAGCTGCATGCCAGCGACCGGTATCGTCGAGCATGACCTTGACACGCCAGCGGCCCGCAAGAAGTTGCTCGCCGTGTATCTCGAAGCTCGTGATACGCCCCTGCCCGTCGGGTGCCCCGCCCCGGTAGCGCACCTGCTGCGTATTCGACGTCGCGATCAGGCCCCCCTCGACACGCAGGTTCACGAGGGGCGACGACGCCAGACACGTTGTGCCCGGGCTATCGCCAAGTGCGTCGAGATTGGCCGGATAACCTTTGTCGGGGAAGCGCACCGCATGGTCGACCACGCAATACTTTACACGCTCTGCCAGTGTATCGCCATAAGCACCGCCCCACGCTTCACCGCAGGTAGCGCCTCGTGTCATGCCCTCGCGCGGTTCGTAGTGGGACATCCGCCCCGACTCATCCGCTACGTAGGTGCGCCAAGCGAACTTTTTGAAACCCATTGCCTCGGCACACAGACCATAAAGGACGATATGCCCCTCGGCGTTCGGCAGCCCGGGCGAATATTGCAGGTGATGAGATGGCAGTTCCCCGGCAATCAGCGCGTCATCGAGGCAGCGGTCGCCGGTGCCGCCCAGCGCCTGAAAATTGGCAGGATAGCCCCCATTGCGTTCGGTATAGCGTTTCAGGCAGGCAGCGGTCACCTCCATTGCCTCTCTAGCGGCTTGTTCATTATGCTGAATGGTTGCGACACGTTTTTCCGTCCCGAACTTGACACCGTTATACGTGGCAGCAATGCCTGCCGCAATCGCCAGCGGCAGTAAAATCCCGACTGTCCAGCAGCCCTTCGGCCGATCCGATGCGGGTACACCCCGCCAAGCTCGCCAAGCCGCGGCCCCGAGAGGAAATTGTAGCAAAACGAACGCATCGAGAAGCAAAGCGAAATAGATTTGGTCCTTGTTGCCCATGGCAAAACCAAGGAACAGCGTTAATACCCCGGCGAATAGGGCCAGGGATAGAAACGCGACCAGTGCGGAACCGAAAGCCAGGGCGGCGGCGCGAGCCGGCTGCCGGCGAAAAAACAACCAGAGCACCAGAGCATAAGGGAGGATGACGGCCAGCAGCAGCGCGACTTCAATCCCGCTTAGCGGTTGTTGACTAAAGCCGACAGCAGTGCCTGCCGTCGCCAGGACGATGGACAGCAGTGAGAGGACGACAGTCATGGCACGGATATTAAGCATGTGCATCTCTGCTATGACGGGCAAGGGTCGAGTTTTCCATTCCGATCAAAGAAAATAATGAGTTGGATAATGTATTATACTGAAACGTCCTCGAATGCGTCAAAACCAATTGATTATAAATCGGCAAGTCCCTTGAGTGATTCCACGAATTATCCTTGATTTAGTGCCAAACTCAACGTCTCTGCAAAAAGGCCATCCGCCCCCTGCCCCCCATAGCAAAATACTGCCGACGCAGCTATCTATTTTTAGTGGTTGCAAGTTTGAAAATTTTCCATGGGGAATAGCTTATGTCATGGCTTACGGAAGGGAACAACTACGACCCTGATTACCAGGAAAGCCCCAGTAACTCGACCAGTTTCAGAGCAGGTTACCGGGCCCCCCTGACCGATATCCGAAACGGTTTGAAGGTTGGAGCCTTCCCGACTGACTGCCTTGATTGGGCAGGAACACGAGTCCCAGGTTCATTACATTTGGGGGTTGACGCCCATTTGTTTTTGTTCCGTGATCTCCCGGGACAAGATTTTGGCGGTCTATACTCTTGTCCCGGGTTGACAGAGGGGAAGTACGAAGCGCTGTGCCCGGATAACCGGGTGCAGCCGCTTATTCGATCCCTGCCGCGACAAACAGGGCCTTGCCGTCCGGACCGCCAAGAAAAGTGACCAAGTCCTGCGCCTCATCCGGCCAGGCAGTATCGCTCATGACCACCGCGGTGTATGAAGTGTAATTCTGGACTTCCGCCGGAAGCGGACCGACAAAGAGCAGCCCGTGATCTTTTTCGAGCAGGATCTCGGTGATTGGACCAAAGGCGACCTCCCGTCCCTTGCCTTTAAGCGCGTGCTGCATCACCTCGGCTCCGGTGGCATAGCGGGTGGTCTTCGGCTCAACCTGCTCCCAGACGCCCATTTGCTTGAGCAGGTTCTCAAAATAGATGCCGGTCGAGGCGAGATTGAAGACGATCGAGTCAGCTTCGAGCACACCCTTCCTGATATCCTCGGCAGAGGCGATCTCCGGCACCGGGGCGCCGGGACGTACCGCAACGCCGGAGCCCACCTGGCCGACGTTCAGACCGCCCGGCTTCACCTTGCCTGCCTCGGTGAGTTCAGCGATCAGCTTCACCGGTGCGACCACCACGTCAAAACTCTCGCCCGCTGCGAGGCGCTTGCGTATCTGCGGCGCGGTGTTGAAGGTGATATTGAGCTCCCTGCCGGTCATTTTCGCGAAGGCAGCAGCGGCAGCCGCAAGACCGGGCTCGATCGCGCCGCCACTGATGACCGATAGTTTGGAACCGCTAATCGAAGATCCCAGACTCAGGAACAGGCTTGGTACTGCGATATTGAATAGACGCATATTATTCTCCTCTTTTTAGCAGGTTTTCTGGTTGCGGCAAAATCCCCCGGGCCGCCCCTTGCCCCCTCTCGCTGATTCGATGATTCCGGTCTCCGGGGACTCTTGCCGGCCTGACAGCGCCGTACGTATTTCAGAATGCGCGGATCAGGCGGAAATCATCTTGGACAACTGCTGGATAATGATCCTGGCAGCCAAAAAAAACAGAAGCACGTTAAAGGCGATCAAAAAACTCCGGTCCGATATTGTATTGAGCAGCAGCTTGCCGATGTAAATACCCGGTACAACCGCAAGAACCAGGCATAACAGCAAGGTGCCGTAGTCCATGACATTTATCCCGATCATGCCGAAAAGAACTATTTTCACGCTATGCTCCAGCAGGGAGCAGAACGATTTCGTGCCGATCATGGCCTCCTTGATAATACCCTGCCTGACATAAAACGGTGAGGTGAGCGGTCCGCTTGCACCAAAAAAAATCC
>JAHEMX010000254.1 GCA_024643445.1 Desulfobulbaceae bacterium
CGAGGGGGACCCGATGGTGCTCTTCTCCTCGACAATCGGCAATGTTCTCTGGATCTTTTTAATTCTTTCCCTGACGCTGCCCCCCATCCTGAAACGATTCAGGAAGGCCAAATCTCTGTAGCGGCAGGTTTTTCAACGGAACAGGCGAGTCGGAGAGAAAGGATGAAAACAAGGAGCGCCACCAGATGAGCAGCAGCGACAGGCACGGGCCGCTATCGCATAATGTTCGAAGAATCTCACATATGAACATCCCCGGTGGCGGACAGATCGAGGTTAAGGGCAACTATGCCTACATCGGCCATATCGCTCCGCCGCACGGCACCTCTATCATCGATGTCTCCGATCCGGGATCTCCCCGGCTGGTTTCAAAAATCGATCTGCCGGGCATGGATTCCCATTCCCACAAGGTCCGGGTTGTTGGTGATGATCTGATGATCGTCAATAGTGAACGTCACCGGCGGCATTTCTTCAGGAAAGGCAAGCGTATCCCAGAGATCAGCTCGAACCTGGGAAAAACGCTTGGGCGACCCGCCTCGGAACAGGAGATTGCCCGGGAGCTGGATGTTGCTCCGGAGGACCTGCTGCTTCTGGCCGAGGCCGATAAACGCGGTTACCGTGACGGCGGGTTCAGGATCTACGACATTGCTGACCGCACCCGCCCGCGTGAAATTGTTTTCCAGAAGACAGCGGGGTACGGGGTGCACCGCTTCGACGTGGATGAGCATTACGCCTACATTTCCACCGAGATGGATGGTTTTAACGGCCCTATCCTGGTCATCTATGACATCAGCAACCCGCTGCAGCCGGCGGAAGTGTCGCGCTGGTGGCTACCGAGCCAGAAAATAGCCGAAGGCGAAAAACCGCTCTGGATCAATCACCGGGTGCGGCTCCACCATGCCATGCGGTTTCAGAATCAATTATGGGCGGCCTGCTGCGGCGCAGGTTTCCGGGTTGTCGATGTCTCAGATATCAGCTCGCCTGAAACGATCGGGGCCTACGATTACCATCCGCCGGTTCCCGACACCACCCACACCGCCCTGCGCGTGCCCTTCAGGATCAACGGTCTCGATATTGCCATTGTTATCGACGAACAGCATGAACACCACAAGGGGCAGCCGCACGCCTTCATGTGGGTATTCGATGTCAGCGACATCGGAAACATGAAACCACTGTCCACGTATCATGTCAGTGAGGCTGACTCACCCTGGAGCAGGGTACCCGGCGGGGTATTCGGTGCCCACCAGTTCCAGGAGCACATGGATTCGACGCTCGTTTACGCCGCCTGGTTCAGCGGCGGTCTGCGGATTGTCGATATTGCCAATCCCCTGCTGCCGGAAGAAAAAGGATTTTTTATCCCGGAACCGGCCCAAGGGGCCGTTGCCCCGCTGAGCAACGATGTCGATGTCGACTCACGGGGTTTGATTTACCTGCTGGATCGGATCAACGGGCTCGATATCCTTGAACTTGGCAGCTGACAAGATGGGGCCGCAGAACGCATGCTGGCTCCGAGGTTCAAAACCATCGGCAAGTGTTTGCGCACGCTACCGATACTTATTGATTCTTAGGCAAAATAAGGGTTTTCGCTCAAAATCAAGGCATGCGAAAAATTTTACCATAGGCATATATTTACTATTCCGAGGATAAAATTTTGAACATAACGCGGAGTTTGGGCTAAAAGACCATTTTGCAAGAGGCTTTTATTGACAGGATGAAATGATGGAACCACTCTCTCTCACCGGCGCCTTTGGCGATTACGATCGTATACGGGCTCTTGATAACTCCTCGATCCACCCCGCAGGTATTGACCTGCGTATCCTGCGACTGCCGCCATCCGACATTTTTTTCCGCATGTGCCAGTACCAGGAATTTGATGTTTCAGAAATGTCCATGGGGGCATACTGCTACCTCTGCGGCAAAAAAGACAATCCTTTCGTGGCGATGCCGGCTTTTCCGAGCAGGGCCTTTCGGCACTCCATGGTCTATTACCATGCCGGCTCCGGCATCAGCAGGCCGGAAGACCTGAATGGCAAGCGTATCGCCATTCGCGAATGGGGTATGACGGCCGTCGTATGGATCGTCGGCATCCTGGCGGACAGGTACGGTTTTGATCTCAGCTCCGTCGACTGGGTTGCCGTGAAGAAACCCCGGGTTCCGATCGAGATGCCGGCCGGTACCAGGATACGCTACATGAGCGGCGGCCAGAATCTCTCCGACATGCTTGCCGCCGGCGATGTCGATGCCGCACTCATTCACCAGGCCCCGGACTGCTTTGCGGATGGAACGGGGCAGGTTCGGCGCATGTTTCCCGACTACAAGGCGGCGGAAATCGACTATTACCGGGAAACAGGGATCCATCCGATCATGCATTGCGTTGTCCTGCGCAAAGACATTTACCGGAAGAACCCGTGGGCTTTGCGCAGCATGTATGATGCGCTGTTAAAAGCCAGGCAGCAGACAATCAAAGCGCTTTCCGACAGCAAGGCCCTGGCGGCAATGCTGCCGCTGCTGCCGTCATACGTCGAGGAAACACGGCAGATATTCGGAGATGATTTCTGGCCCTATGGCCTGGAACCAAACCGCAGGACGCTGGAAACACTGGTTCGCTATGCCTTCGAACAGGGGCTGACAGCAAAGGAGCTCTCGGTCGGTGATCTGTTCGCTGAATCGGTGGGCGGGTAATTGCCGGCTGAGGCTGGATGAACAATAATCTCGTCAAATTCCCGTGAAAAGGAAGACGGGTGGACTTTAAATGAAGATAAGGAGATGACAGATGAAATTGGTAATGTATCAAAAAGAAGGAGACCCGCGGCTCGGATGTCTTGCCGGTGATCAGGTCATTGATTTAAATCTTGCCTACGAGGCAATGCTGACGGCAACCCGGGTTCTGCGTGCGCGGGCACGGGCCGAGCTGATGATCCCGTCCGAGACAATCGCCTTTCTTGAAGGCGGTGATGAGTCGCTCCAGGCGGCACGGGAAACGGTGCACTGGATCGGCGCCGGAAAGAAAAAGGAGCTATCCGTCAGAAACATCCCGGTCGTCCTGCCGAGAGAGCAGGTGAAACTGCTGGCCCCGGTCCTCAAGCCGTCCAAGATCATCTGCGTTGCCCACAACTATCATGATTTTCTGAAAGAACTCGGCATGAAACCCCATGCGGAGCCGCGCATTTTTGCCAAGTTCGCCAATGCCGTGGCTTCCTATGAAGATCCCATCCCCCGCCCGGCAATGACCCGGGAGCTGGGGTATGAGGCCGAGCTGGCCTTTGTTATCGGCAAACCATGCAAGCATGTTCCCGAAGCCGAGGCCTACGACTACATTGCCGGCTATATGGGGATCAACGATGTGAGTGCGAGCGATCTCACCAAGCGTGACGGTCAGAACCTGCGGGGCAAGAGCTTCGACGCCTTTGCCCCGATGGGTCCGTATCTGCTGACCACGGATGAGCTGCCCGACCCCCACAACCTTGACGTTGAACTGCGCGTCAACGGCCGGGTACTGCAGAAATCCAACACGAACCAGCTCGTCTATAACGTGCCGCAGCTTGTCGCCTTCTGCTCCCAGGTGTTCTCCCTGGAACCGGGCGATATCGTCGCGACAGGGACGCCCGGCGGTCTTGCCAAGGACCGCAAGCCGACGACATTCATGAATCCCGGCGACATCATGGAAACGGAAATTGAAAAGCTCGGTGTCCTGAGAAACCAGATTACGGCTGAGTAGATGTCAGGGGGATCGAGCAGACGTCCCGCCCCGCCCCGGCGCGGGAGGAACTTCAACAGGATGAGATAGAACATGTACCGTATAACCGTAATACCGGGCGACGGCATTGGCCCGGAAATAGTAAAAGCAGCAGTGCAGGTGGTGGAGGCGACCGGTGTTCCGGTTGCCTGGGAGGAGGTGGCTGCCGGTCAATGCGCGATTCCCCAGTTCGGCCAACCGGTTCCACCACAGGCTCTTGACTCGATCAGGAAGAACAAGGTGGCCCTGAAAGGACCCATGACCAACATTGTCGGAGCGGGTTTCCCCAGTCCGAATATCACCCTGCGCGTTGAACTGGATCTTTATGCCAACCTGCGCCTGGCCCGAACCATTGACGGGGCGCAGAGTCCATTTGCAGATGTCGACCTGGTCGTGGTCAGAGAAAATACCGAGGATGTTTATGTCGGCCGGGAACAGATGGTAGGCGACGACGCGGCCATCGCCATTAAATTTATCACGAAAAAGGGCTGCCGGCGGGTGCTCAGGTTTGCCTTTGACTATGCTGTCAGGGAAAAACGCCGCAAAGTTACCGTTGTGTTAAAGGCAAATATCCTGAAATTGACGGATGGTATGTTTCTGCGGGAGGCACGGGAAATTGCAAAGGAATATCCGCAGATTGCCTTTGAAGAGACGAATGTGGACGCCCAGTGCATGGACCTGGTCAGAAAGCCCCGGAACTACGATGTTCTGGTTATGCCCAATCTCTACGGAGATATTGTCGCGGATCTGGCCGGCGGACTGGTCGGCAGCGTCGGCCTCTGCCCGGGCGGTAATTTTGGCAACGGGATCTCCGTTTTTGAACCGGCACACGGAAGCGCCCCGAAGTATCAGGGCCTCAACAAGGTCAACCCGACCGCGATGATTCTTTCAGCCGCCTTCATGCTGAACCATCTCGGGGAAAAAGCAGCGGGCGAAAAAATCTCCCGGGCAGTGGAAACGGTCATCTCTGAAGCAAAGGCGGTGACCTACGATCTTGGTGGTACTGCCTCGACCACACAGATGACTGAAGCGATCATACAGGCAATGGGATGAGCTGGTGCAGGATGTTTTTGCAGAACGATCAGCAGGCAAGGAGGGCAGGTTGAAAAAGATAAAAATCCGTAACCCCATCGTTGAGCTTGAAGGTGACGAGATGGCACGTGTCATGTGGGGTTGGATCAAGGAATTGCTGATACTGCCGTATCTGGATGTGGATCTGGTTTACTTTGACTACCATATCAAGAATCGTGACGCGACCGACAACCGCATTCTAGTCGAAGCGGCCGAGGCCATTAAAAAATACCGGGTGGGTGCGAAATGTGCGGCCATTAACCCGGACCAGAAACGGGTTGATGAATTCGGACTGAAGAAGGCCTGGAAATCGCCCAACAGCGGTACCCGTAATCAGATAGGGGGGACCCTGTTCAGGCAGCCGATCGTCTTCAAGAACATCCCCCGGCTGATACCCGGCTGGCAGAAGCCGATAGTCGTCGCCCGCCATGCCTATGGCGGTATGTATGGCGGACAGGACATGGCCATACCCGGCGGCGGCAAGGTCGTGCTCAGTTATCTTCCCGATGGCGGGCAGACCGCACAAGAACAGGTAATCCATCATTTCACCGGACCCGGCGCTGCACTGGGCATTTTCAATACCGAAGAGTCAGTGCGGGGATTTGCCATGTCCTGCATGAATTTCGGCCTGGAACGGGGCTTCCCGGTCTACCTGGGCACGAAGAACACCGAGTTGGAACATTATGACGGCCTGTTTAAAAACTCCTTCGACGATGTGTACGAAACCATGTTCAGGGCAAGGTTCGAGGAGAAAGGGATCATCTACGAGCATCGCATGGTCGATGATCTCGCTGCTTTTGCGGTACGGTCCTCGGGCGGTTTTGTCTGGGCTTGCAAAAACTACGATGGAGATATCCTTTCAGATCTTGTTGCCGCCGGATTCGGCTCACTTGGCCTGATGACATCCATGCTGCTTACGCCTGACGGCAAAATTGTTCTCACGGAGGCCGCCCACGGCACCGTGACACGCCATTTTCACGAGCATCAGGCCGGCCGAAAGACCTCGACCAATCCGCTGGCGACCCTGTTTGCCTGGACACGCGCCATCTACTACCGCGGCCTGTTCGACAACACGCCTGAGGTGCAGCAGTTTGCCATGGTCCTGGAACAGGCCTGTT
>JAHEMX010000255.1 GCA_024643445.1 Desulfobulbaceae bacterium
CGTTGGTTGTCGGGACCTCGGGAAGCTGGGAGAGAATTCTTGGATGAGGTTTGTTCTTGGTGGTAAAGGCCTGGAGCTCTTCGATGGAAAAATCCGGGTTCTCGGGAAATACCGGCTTTTTCGGCGTCCCATCCGATTTTTTCCCGTCCTGGTCCGTGATCGGTTTTTTAATAACCGAAACAAGAAAGTTGATCGAGTCCCGGGTCTTACTGTCTTTTGCTCCTTTTTCAAGTTCCCCCAGGATGGAAGACAGGGCGTGAATATCGGCAAAAGCGCTGACGGTATCCCTGGCGTCCCCCTGCTTCTTGCCGGCTTTGACGCTTCGGGCCAGCAGCCTGGCGACATCATCCCAGGTGGCATAGGGAAGGGAGCTGATATCAAGATCCTTCTTGGCAATCCGGTCCGGCAGCGACTCGAGCAGGGTTCTGCATTTTCCCATTTCCTCCTGACTCAAGCCGTACTGCGAAAGGGAATGGATAAAGCTGTCAAGATTCTGCGCGGCATCCGAGCCGGAGCTATCGGAAATGGTGCCATCTTTGCGGGCAAGAAATTCCTTGGCCACGAGCTTGATGGAGTGGGGCAGATCCAGGACCTCGACCTGAATGAACTGCTTGGTGGTCAGTACCTTTGAGCGGAAGAAGAGTATCTTCCGGACAAATTCGTGTAGCTCTTCGATGGTGATGCTGCGGTCAAAAACGAGTGCGCTGATGCCAAGGGTCGAGAGTATTGATTTGAACTCCTGCACAAAGGGGAGTTTGCTGTCGACGACGATACCTTCAAGTTCCAGACTTTTTTCATGGTCCTGGAGGGTTACCGTCGGCTTGTCTCCGGCCAGCCTGATCAAAAGGCCGATAAATCGATCGGTTGCCTTGTCAAGGATGTCGTGACCGGATGGATAATAGATACCAATCTTGAACAACCGCTGCAGAGCATTGACAAACTCGTTGATGGTTGCCGGATCGATGAACGGCTGAGAGCTTTTTTCCTGACTCATAATATGGTAGAAGAAAAGGCTGGAAAAAAGCATCCAGCACGCAGTAACATATAATAACCAAGGCAAAAACACGTAAACAGGATAGACGGATAATACTAGGCATCTGTTTGCCTTGTCAATTGCCTTGTCGGACATGGGTGGCGTGCTGATCATATAGTCGTCAAGATTCGGACGGTTATTGGTGCGCAGAAAAACACGATGATCTGACTTTTCTTTGTTTAACGGCTGCCTAATGAAGAATAGCGATGTCCTTCTCGCTGTTTTTATTATATTCTGGAATAGTTGGCTTTTCCGGGCAGAAAGGGGTATCCGGTTTTATCGGACAAGAAGCGTGAGGCGCTGAATGGAAATCGACAAAAAGAGACAGGAACAGGCCCGGGCACGGGCGAAAGATATCATTGCCCATGCCGAAAAAATGCGTGAAAAGGCCCGCGTGGAAAAGGGCATCGAGATCTTTTTAAAAGGCAAGTTTGAGGTTCTCAAAAACGATGAGTTTGTCGAGAACCTGGCATCTTATTCCCTGGACAAATATCTCGTCGGCGAAGAAGAACTCGCGGTAAAGATTGTCGAGAACCTCGGCTGCAGTCTTTGCAGTGATAAGACCGTGATACGGGAGCGATCCCTGATGGTCGTGTCTGTCTTTACTGAAATTATCCTTGAGGAGGATTACGAGGTATTCAGGGAGATCCTGGCACGCATCCTGGTCGAATGGCTCAAGTTCGAAACCAAATATATTGCCGGATTTGAAATCGTCTGTCAGCAGCTCCAGAAGATAATCCTGATCATGCTTTCAGCGGGGCAATGGCATGCACTTGAAAACCTGGTTGTCATCCTCCAGCGTATCGGTTCCGGAGAGATTGCCAAAAGCAGTCTCATTCGCGGCATGGCTGCGAAGGTGCATGAAAATCTTGCCGAACCTGACATCCTCGACAAACTCACCAACGTCTATCTGGATGGCAAGGACGCGAGGAAGGGAAGTGCTGAAAACCTGCTGATCCATATGGGCAGATTTTCCGTGACCTTTCTCGTGGAGAAAATGATTTACTCCAACAGCAAGGAGGATCGCCTGGCCCTTATCAACCTGATACCCCGGTATGGAAAATTAAGTGTACCGGTCCTGACCAAATGCCTCGACGAAGAACCGGCCTGGTTTGTCATCCGCAACATCATCCTGATTATTTCCCGTATCCACAACCCTGATCTTTACTCGGTTATAGAACCATACCTGACGCATCGGGATATGCGTGTCCAGCAGCAGGTCGTTAACTGTATCGAGGCGCTCGGCGGCAAACAGATGCGTAAGCGTTTGATCGAGGCCATGATGAAGGTCAACGACGAATTGAAAGGGCAGCTCGTTATTCAGCTCGGTCAGTTTGACGGCATGGATATCGGTTACGCCTTTTTAGATCTCTATGATCAGCACGAGAGTTTTGCCAGCCATGTCCGTGATGATCTGCTCATGAAAATCAGTGTGAAAATCAAATTCTATCCATCCCAGCGTGCGGTGACCTGTCTTCAGGAGCTCATTGATGAGCGGAAGAGCCGCTATGGCGAATCGGATCGGATATGCCAGGCGGCTGCCGCCTCGCTCCAGGCCATCAAACTGAAGCTGGAAGGGGACGAAAAGCCGGTGATGGCAGACGGCAAGAAGCTTCTGCAGCAGCTTGCTGATGTCGAAGACGATACCGATGATCTCTTCTCCAATCACGAGATGGATCAACTGTCTGAAGGCAGTGAAATTGCGGTTGAAGAAGCAGCCCAGCTGACAGTGGGAGAGGAGCGTCCCTCCCATGCCAGCCAGGAGCATCACCTCATGGTGTGGAGTAAGATCTATGAGCAGATGAAACCGGAAGAGCTGGATGAATTTTTCAGCGCCCTGAAACCTGTTTACTATCAGGCCAATGACCAGATTGTCAGGCAGGGCGATAAGGTGACGGACCTGTTTCTGATCGATAACGGCTTTGCCGGTGTCTCTCATATGGATGAACACAGCGAGATCTTTCTGACCAGCCTCCAGTCCGGCGAGATGATCGGCAGTGAGGGATTTGTCAGTGATATGGAATGGTCTGTTTCTTTGCAGGCCCAGACCGACCTGCAGGTGCGGGTCCTGAACAGGGACAAGTTTGCCGCCTTTTCCCATAAATACCCGGAATGTTCCATACGGCTGTATCAATATTACGCTCATTATGATGTGGTGCCCTACCTGATTCACCTCACCCATGATAAGCAGGAGGATCCTCTAGGTAAAAGCATCGAGGTGAGATCGCACAAACTGCTTCGCGATCTTTCCGGCGAGTTTGCCTCCTACGTGGTGACCGGGACATTGCAATATGTCGCCCGGGGAGGCATCTGCCTTTCACTGCCGTATGCGCATGAGGGAAATGCGGCAGCAATCATCGGCAGGCAGGTCTCCTCGGAGATCGTGCTCGATGATGGCACCCCGAGAAAGTGTTTCGGCGTTATCGCCGGTGCCGGCACACATGATTGGGATGACCAGAATCTCTATCTCTATGTGAAGTTTTACAATTCTTTCGAGAACACTGACTTCAGCTGTAAGAGCATGGAAATGATGTGATTTCACCACAATTGCAGGCTGGCGGTAGACGGGCCGCAGACAACCGCGCAACCGAGATCGGCCGGGTTCTGTTTCGGCCTGGTCCTGCTGCCGGGTTCCGGTCCTGCCATGACTGATCAAGCAAAGCCAAAAGGGTTGTTTTTCGGTTTGACGACGGTCGATATCTGCAATGGTCTGCATGCTCACCCCGGGCCAAACGAGAAAGTGAGGGCAGACTGGCAGGAAGTTTATGCCGGAGGGCCGGCGGCAAATGGTGCTGTTGCCTATGCGGCTCTTGGCAATCGCAGTTATCTCTGCAGCGGGGTCGGAAGTCATGCCATCGGTCAGTTTGCCAGAAAGGACCTCGCTGAGCATCAGGTTGTGCTGCTTGATCATGCCGGTGATCCACGGAAACCGCCGGTCATTTCTTCGATCATGATAAACACTTCGACCGGCGATAGATGCGTGGTGTATACCAACACCACATCAGGCGAACCGCTGCGCGGGCTGCATGCAGCCGTGCTGCTGGAAGATGTCTCGGTCCTGCTGTTTGACGGATTTTTTTCAGACCAGGCCGTTGATCTGGCCGGGATGGCCCGGGAGAGGAAGATCACCACGGTCCTGGACGGCGGTTCCTGGAAGGACGGTATTACCGGTTTACTGCCCTTTATTGATTATGCGATCTGTTCGGAGGATTTTTTACCACCCGGCTGTACTTCACCCCGTGAGGTCCTGATCTTTCTGGCCGATCACACCATTCACCATGCCGCCGTCAGTCGTGGCGGCCGGCCTCTCCTGGTCAGTGAAAATGGCTCCTTCGGTTCCATCGAGGTGCCTCCGGTAACCGCGGTTGATACCCTCGGTGCGGGCGATATCCTGCACGGGGCATTCTGCCATTTTATCGGATTTACCCCATTTTCCGGGAGCTTGAGCAGGTCGGCAGTCATTGCTTCAGAATCCTGCCGCTATCGCGGAACGAGGCAATGGATCAGGTACCTGCCGCCGGCCGGGTCAAACGCCCGGAAAGAATGATTGCAGCGTCCCGGTAACGCACCGGCAGCGGCCGGGCAGGGCACGGGGCCGCTTTTCACCCGGTGTGCACGGTGGCTGACAGGTGATGCATAAATGACGTAATAACGGGAGTGTTACTTCTTCCCCTGAGCAAGAGGTTACGATGAGCAGAATAAAGATTGAGAAAAGTGGCATGCCAATAGGTGAGAGACTGGTGCTGGCCCTGAAGAAGCCGCAGGAGTCAGAAAGTCAGGAAAGTTTTGCCAAGGCCCTCGAGTTGACCAAGGCCTATGCCGGCTCAGGCTCTGTAACCCACTACAGTGCTGTTACCAGGCTCTTTTATGATCTGTTTGACATGTTCGAATCAGGCAATGATCCGCGGGACAAGTAACGATAGCGGCTCCTTACCGCATTTCAGCTCCTGAAAGGCGGTCGCCTGCGCAGGTAGCGGTAGACACTGTCGGGATCCTTACTCTCACTGATGACACCTTCCAGGTACCTGATGTTATTCTCGATGTTTTCCCGGTACAGGTCCGTGTCAATACCCCAGCGCTGCTGGAAGTGGGTCCGCATGACCCGCACGACATTGCCGAGTATATGGTGCAGTCGATGGCTGATGAATTTGGAGTAAAAATTTGACGTATTTTTCATCAGTTCATAGGCCGACTCATACTGTTTGAGGCCGCCTGCCCGGTGCTCTATAAAGAGAAACGGCAATTGCTCGAGGTAGTAGCGATCCGCCATCTGCGCCAGGACATCGGCGGTGGCCAGGACCTGCCCGGCAATTTTGGTTTCAAATGAGCTGAATTCTATGGAATTGATATCAAGAGAGAGGTTGGTGCAGCGGATCATTGAAGCGCAATCAAGCCTTGTCGAATCATCAAATTTGTGTGATTCAAGATACTTGAAAAGAGAACTGATTGATCGCGCTTCATGATACTGCGTGAACTCGGCACCGGTGTCGGCGGTATCGAAGGATCTGAGCAGCAGTCCGGTGTCGTGGAAATAGGCGCTGAGAATTCCCTTGGTAATGAGATTGTTCGGAAAGGTGTAGCCTTCTAGGGTCAGTCCGTGAAACAGCCGGGAGGTGGCAAGGACGACATTATAGGTGTGCCTGAGGTTGTGATACTTGTTGCCGTTTTCCCTGAATCCGGGATAGTAACCGGAAAAGATATCCTGGATGTCGTTGTGGAAGGTAAGAATAATATCGGGATCGACAGCCGGAGCGGCCAGCTCAACGAGCGCAAGTATCTCATCGAGTGGATCGGATGTCGCACCGCTTTCAAAGATTCTGTGGCGGCAGAAAATCGTCTGTTGTTCCGGTACTGCTGTTTTTTCGTGCTGCTTCAC
>JAHEMX010000256.1 GCA_024643445.1 Desulfobulbaceae bacterium
GTACCGAGGATGAAACAGAGATATTTCCGGCCGGAACTGCGGGCTTCTCTATCCTGGTGATGGGTTACCAGCGGGTAGGTAGAAAGAGAAAGCATTTCATAGAAGAGGTACAGGGTCAGCAGGTTGGCTGAAAAGGCAACGCCGATGGTCGCGGACAGCGACAGCGAGAAAAAGCAGAAATAACGTGTCTGGGAATGTTCCTGCAACCCGCGCATATACCCGATTGAATAGAGGGAGGTAATAATCCAGAGAAACGAAGACACCAGGGCGAAGAGCAGCCCCATCGCATCAACGCGCAACCGAATGGCAAATTCGGGCAATACCCGGGCGATGGTGTATTCCACCTGTGCGCCCGCGAGTATCAGCGGCAGCATGGACGCAACCAGCCCAAACTTGAGAAACGCCGCCACGAAGGTCCATGTCTCACGCCTGTTGGGCGCCCGGCTCGACACGAGAATGAACGGGACGGCCAGAAGTGAAACAAGAACAGCGATCAGGGGCTTGAGAGAAACAATCGTGTTCATTATCAGCACTTACCTGTCAGGGCTGCAAATCCTGTAATTGACATCGCCAGAACACCAGAAAATAGTGATTAACTAACCGTAATTATGATAACTATAGAGTTTTTATCCGATGACTGCCGGAATGGCAAACTGGATAACCCTGGTAACAATTTCACCTGAGAACAGACCCAGTAGTATTACCAGCACAGCCGCTGTAATGAGGGGAACAAGCACATCCAGCGGCGCTTCTGCCATTTCCTTCGATTGGGCTAAATAGCCGGTATGGCCATGATGTCGGGTCTTTTCCGGCGGGAACGGCTCAAAATAGCCAATCTCAAAAAATCGAAAAAAGAGAACGGTATTGACCAGGCTGCTGAAAATCAACGCAGCGACAAAGGCAAACTGTCCGGCAGCGATGCCGCCTGAAATCAGATACCATTTGCTGAAAAATCCGCAGGTCGGGGGTACGCCGATAAGGGACAGTCCCCCCACGACCATGGCTGTCATGGAAACGGGCATTTTCCGGAACATGCCCTGCAGGCTGGAAAGCCGGTCATCCTCTGTTTTATAGACGATTGCCCCGGCGGCCATAAAAACACACAAGGTCATTGCGGCATCGTTTATGATATGTAAAACAGCACCGTTCATGCCGGCCCTGTTGCCAAGCCAGAAGCCGCCGACCATATAGCCAACCTCGGCGACAATAATAAAGGCGAGCATCTTTTTCAGGCGCTTTTGCGCAAGGGCCAGCAATGATCCCATCACAATCGCCACGATGGCAAGCCACAGTAACGGCAGGCGAACCGCTATGCTGTTGAAAGCGAAATCGACCGTGAAAATTGACAGCGTCACCCGGAACATCACATAAATCATGACCTTGGTGGTCAGGGGTGCAACCAGACTGCTCACGGTAGAAGGAGCATAGGTATAGGCATTGGGCAGCCAGGCGTGCAGAGGGAAAAGGGCCATTTTGACAAAAAGCCCGCTCAGACAAAGGATGAATGCCAAAAGAACGACGTTTGAAGGCAGAATCGCCGGAAGAATCCGGGCGATATCGGCCATATTCAGCGTACCGGTTATCAGATAGAGGTAGCCTACCCCGAGCAGGTAGAGACTGGCGCCGATGGTGCCCATGAACACATAGTTCAGGCTGGAGAGCGGCGCCCTTCTCCGGCCCATGCCGATCAGGGCGTAGCCGGTCAGAGAGGCTATCTCAAGCAGGACGTAAAGATTGAATGCATCTCCGGTAATGAGAATGCCGAGAAGACCGGTGATAAACAGGAGATAGAGGGCGTAGAAAGCACCCAGTTTTTCCCCGAACTCCTTTTTGGCGATGGTTCGGCTGCCTGCCAGGTTCAACAGGGATACCGCGGATATCACAACAAGAAAAAGCCCGTTAAGATGATCTACCCGGTAGACGATGCCAACAGGAGGGGGCCAGCCCCCCATGCGGTATTCAACGACTCCTGTTGACAACACACGCAGGAGCAGGCCGGCGGATGCTGCCAGCGAAACGGTGCCGGCCAGGATTGCAATGGGAAAACAGAACCTGTTGTCAAACCACCATACCAAGGTGACAAGAAGGGCCGCGAAAAGAGGCACAGCGACAATGATGGCAGGAAATTGTTCTTCCATATCCTCTCGGGGCAGCCTTTTGACTTCAGGTTAAACGGCAAGGCTCGTAACGATTGCGGGCGGTAACCGGACCTCGTCCTATCCGGTTTCTGATTCCATAATTTTTTCCAGGATCTCGTCTTCCTCCAGAGTTCCATATTGAGAATAAATTTTCATGGCCAGGGCCAGTGCGACGCCAAGGGTTGCAACCGAGACGACAATGGCCGTCAGCATGAGTACATGCGGCAGAGGATTAATATAATCGGCGGCATGGACAGCATGGGATGAACCGGCAGGGCCGTGCAGAATAATTGGTATCGTTGCTCCCTTCTTGGAGCCGATAGAAACATAAAATAAGATGATCGCCGTCTGGAAAATGTTCATGCCGATGATCTTTTTAACCAGATTCTTCTTGGCGATCATGGCATAGAGCCCTATCAACAGCAGTGTGATGACCGCCCAGTAGTTGTATTTTGCTATGATCAGGTCGCCAATGGATTCCATATTATCCCGGATATTTCACGAGTTGAGACCGCCCGTTCTTCAAGGAAACTTGCGATTTACCATACAGATCTTAGGTAAATCGCAAAAGCGACGCAGAAGAGAGGGCGGTCTCGGCTCGCCTCAGGTGAACATTTTTTCTTAACGGGGGTTGTACACGAGGCACAAAACGTATCCCGCGATGCAAGCCAAATACCATACCTAAATGTTCTGATTTCAAATGGTTAAATATTTTATATAAAAATGCTCATGCAATATTGAGGCTATAACCCCTCATCCTGTTTCCCGGCTGAAGAGAGATTGTAATAAATCCATACCATCACCGCTGCCACGGCAATTCCTACGCCACTTTCGACTATCAGGATGCCGTCGGACCGTGCGGCTACCTGATCGACACCCAAGATAGCTGCCAAGGCACGGTAGTTGAGAAAGCCGGCCCCCATAAACAGGCAAAGCAACCCGGTTCCGGCATAGATCAAGACGCCAAGCGAACTGAGAAGGGCGCTTGATCTCTCGCTCATCCGTTTCAGTGTCCTCCTCAGGTTGGTGGAAATAGCGAAGAGGATGATTGCCGCGCCGAAAATGACCCCTCCCTGGAACCCGCCTCCGGGACTGTGATGGCCGTGGGCAATCACATAGAGCGCGAACAACTGGATAAAAGGAACAACCAGGCGGCAGGTCATGCCGATGATGACATCATAGGGAACCCATAGGCTGTCGATCCTTTCAAACTCACCCGTGCCTTCGGGCAGGCGTCCCCCTTTTTCAATGCGAAAGGTAATCCCGGTCGCCAGGTGACGGTAGAACCGGGCGGCCGGCACCTGGCGTTCGGAAACCCGCACCAGGAAAAAACAGGCCAGGCCGGCGGAGAAAATGACCGCGGTTTCAAACAGGGTATCAAAACCCCGGTAATCTGCCAGAACGGCTGTAACGATATTGGGTACCGAGGTATCCTCCAGGGAGTGCTCTATGTAATAGGGTGATACGTGCCGGCTGGCCGGCGACAGAGCGTCTCCCCAGGATGGAAAATCGAAGGATATAAAAAAGAGAAGTCCTCCGAGACAAAAAGCTGCGATGAGTCCCAATGTTCTCAATCTTTTGATCTCCGCGATGTTCGAAAGACCGCCGCCACAAAAAACACGGTACTCACACCGGCACCGACTGAGGCCTCCGTAAAAGCAACGTCAACGGCCCCCATGACGGACCAGAGCAGGCACATCATAAAACTGTAGGCACCGAACAGGATTGCAGCCCCCAATAGATCTTTGATGGAAATGGCGGCGATACCGCAAATAATCACCATTGAAACAATGATGATGTCCAGCGGCCAGATCATTCTTTTACCTTTTTCTCGGGTGCTGTCCATGGTCCGAGACCCGCGCGAACGCCTGCATCCAGTATGGCATGTGTTGCGGTGGGGCTGGTGATGAAAACAAGCACCACGATCAGCATGATTTTCAGGGCGGTGATTATCGCGGGCAGTGAAAAATCCCGCAGCGTATAGAGCGCCATCCCGGCCATGGTCATCAACAGTCCCATGCTGTCAAGTTTGCCGGCGGGGTGCAGTCGCGAATAGAAATCCGGGAATCGCAGGATACCGATCGAGCCGCCGGTGAAGAAAAACAGTCCCAGCACGATAAAAATTACAGCCGATACGGTCATGGTTCCCCGTCCTCCGGGAATGCTTCAAAGTCGTGGTTAGCCTTAGTGAGATTCATCATATAATCCCTTGATTTTCTGGAAATATCTGGAGGCCGCAAGGACTGCGATAAAGTTCAGACAGGCATACGCCAGAGCTATGTCGACAAACATATCAACGCGCTGATAGATGATGCCTATCAATATCAGAAGGGCTGTTGTCTTACTGCCTATTGCATTGACCCCGATCATGCGATCCAGGACAGTGGGGCCGAAAACGGCCCTGTAGAGCGAGAGCAGCATGATCAGGCACAGATAGATGCCCGCGTATAAAAAAAACGAGTCCATCATTCCCCCATCAACCGGGCGACTCGCTCCTGCATCTCGCCCGGGAGTGAATTGCCGGCCTGTTCGTTGATGACATGCACGGTATATTCGCCGGTTATTGAAACATAAACCGTTATGGTGCCGGGAGTCAGGGTGATCGAGTTGGCGAAGATGAAGAGTGACATGGGTTTTTTCAGCCTGCTTTTAAACCGTATTATTCTCGGATCGATCAGCTCAAGCATGCGCGGGTGAAATACCAGGTAGGTAACCTGGAGATTGGCGAGAAGAATCTGGTACAACAGCCAGGGGATGTAGAGAATAAATTGCAGCCACTGACGGGGCATCTGCTCGAACCCTCTTCTTGATATCAGGATGGTCCCGGAAAGAGATGACACGATGCTGCAGGCGATAACTCCTAAACCGATATGAAAAAGATCAAAACGGCCCGATAAGACGATCCAGGTGGCGAAACAAATCAAAAAAGTGAGGACAAAAGAGATACTTTTTTTGGTGCGCGAGGGAAGAGCAGGACGCTTTGCCCTGAGAGCGGCAACATCGCTGGGTGACAGGTTATCAACGCTCATTTTTTACGGCCTCCAATTCAGCAGTACTGCTGGCTGCTTCATTTGTTCAATGCGTGCAGGAGTGCATTGACAATTCCAATTCGAGACGTACAAACGATGAGATGATACGGCTATAGTATTTTAAACCCCTGGTAATTGCGAGCGCTAAGTTGCTCTTTGTTGCCCTCCTGATGCCATCTGACCGATTATCTGATAAAAAGCAATGAAGTTGTTCTGTCATGGGTATCGCCCGGCCCGGCCTGTCATGAAAAAAACGTATTCAGCCTGTACGGGATATCGCGCTTTTAGTCGAAGAATATACTGCTTCCCGTTTATTTAGCCCGGGGGCAGGGCAGAAGCGCTATCACTTGCCGTTGAACACAGATTTTTTGAAACGAGATGATGCGGTACAACCGTTGAACCAGCATATGACCGGCAAGGAAAGGCAAACGCGAATAGCCCCCGCCGGCACTTTCGCGGCTGGATTCCTGCCGTATCATCGGCCGCGCTCGGGATGTGTCGAGTGTCCCGGCTCAAAAATCACAGAAACAACTTTCGCCGTGATCCGGCATTATCCCTGTTCAACCCGGATATTTACCTTCGATATAGTCGTTAAGGTGGCGAATCTCGACATCCCAGACAGTGGTTTTAGCCTTGACCACGTCGCCAATCGATACCAGTCCGGTCAACCCGCCCCTGTCCACCACCGGCAGATGGCGGATCCGGTTCTCGGTCATGATCGTCA
>JAHEMX010000004.1 GCA_024643445.1 Desulfobulbaceae bacterium
GGTTTCATGAGAGGGCCCTTGCTCCTGGTTCTGAGCAAAAGGCTCTTTTCTCTTCCTACGTAAATTGCCCTGACCGGGGACAGGCGGGAGAAAGGGGGTCAGGCGGCCCGGATGTTCTTCAATCTCATCAACACGGCCAGAAGGCCAATCAGCAGGAAGATTCTGAATAGATGATGAACTGCCACAAAGGTGGGGTCATAGCCGAGTGACAGAGCCATCGCGGTCATCGCCTCCACGCCGCCCGGGGCAAAGGCGACAAAGACCTGGCCATAGGGAATGGACAGTAATTTTGACACCGGCAGGGCAAAAATCCCGCATATCAGGCCGGAGATGGCAAGACTGATCAGGGAAGCGAAAAAGAATCGTTTGAGATCAGGCCGGGGAATGCTCGAGAACCTGACACCGACAACGGCACCGGTCACGGCAAAACCGATAAACAACAGCTCAACGGGCGGCCGCCCGGCAACGAACCCGGCTACCTGGGCAACCGCACTGACACCTACCCCGGTCAGGAAGTAGGCTGCCGGAAACCTGAATCTGTTCACCACCCAGCCGGCGAACAGGGCAACGCAGACCACCAGGATGAGATCGACACCGCCGAGAACCGTTACCACGCCGCCCGCGGACGGCTCAAGATGCAGGTTGAAGGTATCCAGCAGGAGCGGCAGCAAGGTTATGATCAGAAACAGGCGAATGGTCTGGATGACCACGATGGCCTCCGCCTCTCCCACGCCGTCCGCCGCCATGGCGAGCGAATAAGCGAGAGCCCCGGGCGAGGTCGCAAGAATCGCCGTTTCGGTGGATTGATGGAAGAACCGGGTGAGAACGAAACTGCAGAAGAACATCATGGCAAGCACGGCAAGCCCCAGAATGAAGAGACTCAGCGGCCAGTGAATTGCATTGCCCAGGGCTTCCCTGGTGATGCCGCTACCCAGGGAACAGCCGATAATGACAAAGGCAAAATCCCGGATGGACACCGGGATATCTTTTGCTATGCCGCCGACGGCGGCAATGGACACCGCCAGGGTGGAGCCGAGAAGCGCTGCGGCAGGAAGGCCAGCGTAAGCCGCAACGGCCGCGCCGGCAAAGCCGATCCCCAGCGTAACCAGGACGTTCCTGGCACCCGCCAGCAGCGCGTCCCGCACTACTTTATCCACCCCTGCGGCAGATCCATTTTTACCAGCGCTTCAAAATGATGCTTGGTATCCTCGTACAGGGCGCCGTACATCGGAAACAGCCTGTTATAGGTCCGGTGAGCCTCGAGGTCGGGTTCGTAGATCGTTCCCGTGGCGACGGTCTGGGAAATGGCCGAGGTAAAATCGGCATAGCGTTTTACCCCGACCCCGGCGAGCAATGCCGCGCCGAGGACCTCGGTATGACTCTGGGTAAGACTGATAATCCGCTTGCCGAGGATATCGGCAATGATCTGGTTCCAGACCCGGCTCGACGCCGCCGCACCGCCAATGTGCAGTTGTTTGATCGACAGACCGCCATCCGTGCCGAGCAATTCGACAACCTGCCTGATGGCGAAGGCGGCACCCTCCAGTACCGAGCGAAAGAAATCGCCGCGGTTATGCCCGAGCGTAACGCCGAAAAAGACGCCCCGGGCGTACGGATTCCATATCGGCGTGCGCTCTCCGGCCAGATACGGGAGAAACAGAAGCCCCTTGCTCCCCGGCGGTGAGTGTTCAGCCTGGCCGGTGATCAGGTCATAGACTTCCTCCCCGCTCACCTCGGCACGTTTCTGCTCGAGTTCGCAGAAGGTGTCGCGAATCCATCTCAGGGCTGAACCGACACCGTTGATGGCGCCGATATATTGATAATAGCCGTCCCGGACATGGGTGCAGTTCATGAAGCGGCGATCAAAGGTGGCCGATTTCATCGGCCCCGCCACACGTGCGGCCGTCCCCATGATGACAAAACACTCGCCCTCCTCCAGGATACCGGTGCCAAGAGAGGCCCCGATGGTATCCATACAGCCGGCGACAACGGGAGTACCCTCCTTGAGGCCGGTCAGGGCGGCTACCGTCCTGGTGATATGCCCGGCGACCTCATCGCAGGGCAGGGGCGTCGGCAGTTTATCAGGGGAAATCGAGAGTGTTTCGAGAAACGGTTCATGCCATTTTTTTCTCTTGATATCAAATAGCAGCGTAGTCGAGGCCCGGGAATAATCCATACAGAAAACACCGGTCATCCGTGCCACCAGGTATCCCCCCGGCACCATCAATTTATGGGCTGCAGCAAAAATTTCCGGTTCCTGGTGTTTGAGCCAGAGGATGGTCGGCAGCGAAAAGGCCCCCGGGGCAACCGGATTGCCGGTAATCTCGAACACCGTCTCGGCGCCGAGCTGCTCCTTTATGCGATCCACCTCGGGCAAGGCCCGCTGGTCCCAGAGCATGATCGCCGGCCGCAGCGGCACACCCTGGCGATCAACGGCGATGAGTCCGTTCGTGCAGCCGACCCCGATTCCCGCTATCTGCTCTGCATCAATCCCGGAGATGGCGTCTTTGATGGCCTGGACGGTGGCCTGCCACCAGGCCTCGGCATCGTGTTCAGCCTGGCCCGGGACCGTGCTGATCATCGCGTATTCACCATAACCGGAACCAACGAGATCGCCGGTCGCGGTAAACACGCCTGCCTTTGCTCCGGTGCCGCCGATATCAATTCCCAGCAGGTAGGGCTTGGTTTCCATAGTCGTGATAAGTCGAATGATTAAGGTGCTTGCCTGAGGGGGTTGTCCGGTCTTTCAGCCAGCAGTTGTTCAATCTTGCCGGAGATAAAATCCAGGCTCGAGAAAACCCGTTTTGAAACATCAGGGGCCAACTGTTCGCGCACCCGGGCAATGGATATCTGGGCGAGCATCACCACATCCACCTCCCCCAGCAAACCTTCCACCGTTTCACGGACCTCGGCATCGTGCCCCGCGCGATCACCCCCGTTCAGCCGGACAAAGGCGTTTGGGCAGAGGCGCGGTACGAGGGTCACCTTGCGGCCCAACCGTCCGGCAACCTCATGAAAAAGCAGGGTGGATGGCTTTTCCGTGGTCGGATTGGTCATGACCAGCCCGATCCGGTCCGCCATCGCTATGGCATGTTCCATCATCGGTTCATCGATCTTCAGAACGGGTATCTTCACCCGCTTGCGAACCTCGTTGACGCAGGGCGACACCGAGGAACAGCTGACCACGGTGAGATCGGCACCGACCGCTTCAGTCGAGAGCACCATATCCGTCAGCCACCGGGTAATCTCCCCGGAGATCGCTCCAGAGCTCATCAGACGCCGCAGGATGCCTTCGTCCAGCACATGGTTGACCCCAAGCCCCGGACACCCGCCCGTCACCGCTTGGTGAACCGGATCAACGACCAGCCTTGTCGTATGCACCAAACCTACCAGTCCGTTCATAGCATTCCTCCCCTGCTGCCTGCGCGGCAGATACGTGCAGGTTCCCTGAATAACATGACTGGTTATTCAAGGCAGCCGTGTGTTTATTTCTTTGCTGACCCGCCTTGATGGAGTTCAATGAGCGAAGCCATGAACCGCTCGGACAACCCGGCTTCTACGGCAGTGCGGTAGACCGACTGCAGCGGGGCCGCGAGGGCGCTTGTAAAACCATGATCTTCGGCAAACTGGCGGAAGTAGCTGACATCCTTGTGCGCATTGCCTATGGAAAACTGATGGCCGGTCAGGTCGCCCTGCAACAGCGGTGGCACCATTTTCCTCAACACGCCGCTGTTTGCCCCGCCCTCCGCCATGGTCTCATACAATTTCCGGGCATCGACACCGGCACGCGCACACATGGCCATGCCTTCGATAATCAGCGCCGTATAGCCGCAGCTGATGAAGTTGTTGATCAGCTTGGCACTGTGACCCGCGCCGGGCGGACCGAAGTGCACGATATGTTCCGAGTATGTTTGAAGGATCGGCCTGATCAGAGCAAAGGTTCTGTCATCGGCGCCGACCAGGCTGTTCAGCCGTCCGGCCTCTGCGTCCTTGGGCGCGCGGGTGACGGGGGCATCGGCGAAGCTGGCATCGCGCGCCTGCAGGTCTTTTGCAATCCGCCTGCTCAAACCGGGCTGGCTGGTCGTGCAGTCAACAACAACGAATCCCGCCCGACAGCCCTGCAACAGCCCCTGTTCTCCATAGACGAGCTGTTCTACTTCCTCGGCGCCGCGTACGCAGAGAAACACCGCGTCGCAGGAGGCGGCCAGTTCAGCGGGAGTCGCGACCTCAACGGCACCTTGGGCAACCAGCCGCATGAGGGGCTCGCGGTTCCGGTGGGCCATGGCCCTCAGTGCGTAACCGCCTTTCAGGATGTTCGCGGCAATGCCGTGCCCCATCATGCCAAGACCGATAAAACCGATTGTTTTCACCATGACCACTCTCCCCTCCTTACCCTGCCAGGCGTTTTTCGGCCATCGAGCAGGCGATGGTAAAAGCGTTTTTCAGGGCGCTGACATTGGCGATTCCCTTGCCGGCGATATCAAAGGCGGAACCGTGGGCTGAAGTCGTCACCGGATACGGCAGACCGGCGTGCACCGTCACGCCCCGTTCAAAGCCCATCAGTTTCATGGCGATCTGCCCCTGGTCGTGGTACATGGTCACAATCGCGTCGTATTTCCCGTCCCGGCCCATCAGGAATATGGTGTCCGGCGGGAAGGGTCCGGCGACGTTGATTCCATCCGCCTGCGCCTGCTTGACGGCGGGGCCGATCTCTTTTATTTCCTCATCCCCGAAAACGCCGCCGTCTCCGGCATGCGGGTTGAGACCCGCGACGGCGATGCGGGGGTTATCCCGGCCGCTGTCGCGCAATGCCGCATCTATCAGCCTGATGGCCTTGAGCACCGATTCCTGCGTTATCAGATCACTGACCTGCCGGTGTGATACATGCGAGGTCGCCCGGGATGTCCAGAGGTTCCCGAGGGTATTGAGGATACCAAGCTCTCCCTGGTGGTTCAGGTGATCCTTGAAAAAACCCGATTCATCCTCATGGGTCAGTCCCGCCAGGTGCATTGCTTCCTTGTTCAAGGGGGCAAAACACATGCCGTCGGTGACCCCCTCCCGGCAAAGATCGAGCGCACGGGCCAGGCAGTCGAGCTGGTAGCGTCCGGCCGCTTTGCTTGCCTGCCGACGAAAGCCGTCCTCTACCTCGAAAGAGGGGTTCGTCAACAGCTGCAGGTTATCGGCGCTCAGCTCCTGCACTGATGTCGTTTCGACACGGCGGCAGGTGGTTGGGAGTCCGGCAATTTTCCCGCCGGAGTCGAAGACGGTACTGCCGGCAACGATGACGATATCGGCCCGTTGCACGGCATCCTTGTCATTCACGAGTTTAACAGCGAGCTCCGGGCCTATGCCATAGGGATCGCCCATGACCAGGGCGATCCGCGCTTTTCTAGTAGTGACCATTTGTCTTAACCGTAAAAGATATTGACCAGTGTCAGTGAAACTGGAGGGAAGTAGGTAACGAGCATCAGCACACCCATGAGCACCAGGATAAACGGGATGTTCACCTTGGTTGTCTCCCAGATGTCCGTCTTGGCGATCGAACAGGAGGTGACCAGCACGCTGGCCACCGGCGGCGTTTGCTGCCCGATGGCGATATTCAGGGTCATGATCAGCCCGAACTGGATCGGATTGATACCCATTTGATGCACCAGCGGCATGACGATGGGTACAATCAGAATAATGGCGGCGGCACCATGCAGGAACATGCCGACAATGAAAAGCATCACATTCAACAGGGCCAGCAGCAGATACTTGTTCGTGGTAAAGCCTGTCATCCATTTGGCAAAGGCCTGCGGTATCTGGATCTCGGTGAGATAAAGACCAAGCACCGCCGAGGTGGCGACCAGCAGCATAACGACCGCCGTCTGGGTGACGCCCTCCACCATCGCCTTGCGCAGGTGCGTCCAGTTGATCTCCCGGTAGACAACCCCGCCGATGAACAGGGCGGCGACAACCGCCAGGCCGGCACCTTCGGTTGCCGTGACGATACCGCCGAAAATACCGCCAAGAATAATCACCGGCAGCATCAGGGCCCAGCCCGCCTCCTTGAAGGCCACCCACAATTTACGCAGGGAAAAGGCCTCTTCCCGCGGCAGATCGTAACGCACGGCATACCAGTAGCACAGCCCCATCATGGAAAAGCCGCCAAGCACTCCGGGGATAATGCCGGCCACGAAAAGCTGGACGATCGAGGTGTTTGAAAGAGCCCCGTAGATGATCATCGCGATGGACGGCGGGATGATGATCGCAATCGAAGCGGACGAGGAGGTCACGGCCGCCGAGAGCTCCGGCGTGTAGTTCCTCTTTTTCATCGCCGGAATGAGAACGGAACCGATCGCCGCGACATCGGCCACGGCCGAACCGGAAATTTCAGCAAAAAACATCGACACCCCGACATTCACCATGGCAAGCCCGCCGCGCACGAAGCCGATCATGGCCGAGGTCAGGTTTATCAGGCGCCGCGAGATACTCGTGGTGTTCATCAGCGCGCCGGCGAGGATAAACAGCGGTATGGCCAGCAGGGGGAAATTGGTCGCACCGTCGAACATCGACAGGGCGGCATTGTAGATGGTATTGACCCCTTTGGAGAGCACCATGCCGATGATCGCTATGGTCCCGAGGGCAACCGCTATCGGTACATTGATCAGGATAAGCAGGAGAAGTCCAAACAGCAGCAGCAGGGTAATCATGACTGTTTCGCCTCCTCTATCGCCTGGTCGATCATTTCTTTTTCATAGTCAATGCCGGCCATTGCTTTGCGCCAGGCCTCGGGAATGCTCAGGATTTCAGCCATGATAAAGAGAACGGCTCCGACCGGGATAACGGATTGAGTAAAACTGAGATGAACCCAGCTGAGACTGACCAGTGTCTCATCACCAAAAATACCCATGACATACCAGCCGGCATAACCGACCACCGCAAAAAAGCCGATCACCACAACCTCGGCAAGGATGAAGGTGATGGCCCGCAGCCGCCTCGGGAAAGAGAGAAACAATCCGGGAAAACCGAGATGTCCCCGGTTGCAGACCGCCAGCGCAGAACCATAGTAGGTCAGCCAGGCAAGGACAACGGAGGCCACTTCATCGTACCAGATGAGCGATTGCCCGAGGAACCTGAAGACGACGGCAAGAACGACGATGACGGCCATGGTGATCAACAGGAAAATGGAGATAAATTCCAGGATCTTTTCCAGCCAGTTTTTCAAAGTATGCATCATGACCACCCCCGGGAGCGGGACCGTTATACTTTTACCGAGCAGACATCCGGCCTGCTGGATTCAGCAGGCCGGATGGGGGGGAAACGTTATTCAGCCAGTTGCAGGGCCTTGTCTATCATCTGTTTGCCGGTCGGTACTTCCTTGGCAAATTCTTCGTAGATAGGTTGACTCGCTTTAACAAAGGCGGCGCGGTCGGCCACATTGACCGTCATCGTTTTTGCCAGTTCATCGCGCAGGGCCATATCGTCCATGGTGCCCATTGCATACATCCAGCCCTGGACATCCACGGCCGTTTTTTCCAGAATCTGGCGAACGTCAGCCGGAAGCTTGGCCCACTGCTCGGCTCCTGCCGTCAGATAGGAAGGGGTATAGACATGTCCGGTTACCGACAGGTACTTCTGGACTTCGTTCAGTTTCGCGGCAGCGATATTGGTGTAGGGATTTTCCTGACCATCGATAACACCGGTCTGCAGGGCGACAAATACCTCGGAAAAAGCCATCGGCGTCGGATTTGCTCCCCAGGCGGTAAACATCTTCACGCGCCAGGTGGATTTGGGTGTACGGATCTTGACACCCTTGAGATCTTCGGGTGTGTTGATCGGTCTGACATTATTGGAAATATGGCGAATACCGTTCTCCCAGAAGCCAATGACCTTGTAGCCTTTGGCCTCAATCGCCGGTTCGATCATCGGCCAGAAAATCGCATGCTCGATCCTGTTCAGATGCGCGCGGTCCTTGACCAGAAACGGCATGTCGAACAGCCCGGCTTCGGGAGCGATCGAGGACATCATGGAAGAGGGCATGGCCAGGTGGACCGTACCGAGCTTCAGCTTCTGCATCAGGTCCTTGTCATTGCCTAACTGGGAGGAACCATAAAAAGTGACCTTGGCCTTATCGCCAAGGGCTTCATTGGCCCGCCGGGTATATTCTTCTGCGGTGATATACTGGGTTGAGCCCACTTCGGCGCTGATCGCCACAACAATTTCCAGAGCCGAGGCGGATTGCAGCATCCCACCAAAGGCCAACAGAGCGGTACATATCCCTAACAACAACTTTTTCATAATAGTCCCTCCAAAATAAGGTGACAATTTGCCGGCCGCTTCGAGGATATTCCGGTACCTGCTTGGTTACCCAAAGCAGCCAGTTCCCTATGGCGCAATGCCAATCTTCACAAAATATGGCATATTGTATACCAAATGTCAAACGAGTATTTTTCCAGTCGCACGATTAGACGCTAACGCTCATTACTTCAGGGACTTAATCACATAAAACAATTTGCCTTGCTTGAAAAATAATGGTATACAATATAAGCAATGACACAATATTGTTCGTAAAAGCAGTGAGATTTGGCAGACAGGGGCTGCGCTTGCCGGCCCGGTGCTGAGAATCAGCACAACAGAAATGCCAACACACCCATGAAAACGATATGAGCCTCGATACGGAGCTTGACATCAAACAGACGAAAGAGATTGTCCGGTTGACCCTGTCCGAGCAGATCTCCAACAGACTGCGCGACATGATCATTCAAAATCAACTCGCACCCGGTGACCGGATCCGGGAACGGGATATCTGTCTGGAGCTCCAGGTATCGCGGACACCGCTCAGGGAGGCCCTGCAGAAGCTGGCCTCGGAGGGGCTCATCGAACTGGTGCCCAATTGCGGGGCGGTGATCAGCGCCCCGAACCCGGAGGAAATTGCCGATATGCTGCAGGTGCTCGGCGTGCTTGAAGCATTCGCCGGCGAACGTGCCTGCGCGCTGGTGACCCAGGAAGAGATAAACGAGATAAAGGCACTCCAGTATGAAATGCTGGCAGCCTTTGCACGGGGCGACCGGCTCGGCTATTTCAAGCTGAACCAGCGCATTCATCTCGCCATTATCACGGCCGCCCGCAGTGAGACCCTGCTTTCCATGCACACCCGTTTGAATGCGCGGCTCTACCGGATCCGCTACCAGTCAAACCTGCGCAACGAGCTCTGGGGCAGCGCAGTCAGCGAGCATAACGACATCCTGGCCGCTCTCGAAGAGAGGAACGCGGAGAAACTCTCGCGAGTGCTCCGGCAGCACCTGAGGAGTACCTGGGAAAAAGTGAGCGAGGTGATGATGGCCGAGGATCATTAACGCATCCGCCTTACCGGGCCGATGCTTCTCTAGACCTCCGCGTCGAGCAGCTGCCAGTTCTCGGCAACCTTTGTTTTCGTCCAGTCCTTCACCGTTTTATCAAAATCGAGGAAGTGTTTCGTTTTCAGATGTAAAGCGAAGGCATCCGCACTCTCGTAGAGTTCATAGAGAAAAATTCTGCTCCGGTCCTTCGGGTCCGAACAGACATCAAAGCGCAGACACCCTGCTTCATCCCGAAGTGAGTTGCGGGCCTGCTTTTTCATGACCGGTTCAAACTCATCGATATGATCCTTTTTGATGACGAAATTAACCGTTACGACAAACATGCTGCCTCCTGTTATTTTGGCACCTTGCATAAGCGCCTTTTCGTCCGATCTCTGCGTTATACTCGAACGAAAAACCTGATTATCCAAAGGACCCTTTTTTTTTGAGATTAACTTCTATCAATTTCCCTGTTCATCACGCTGTCAGGTGATAATTTCTTCAAGCCGGTCAGTCGCCGGAGTCGGGGCAGGCGATAACGCCGAAATTTCTTCCCTCCACGCAGGCGTCATGGCTAGATCGACTGCCGCCAGCGAAGCTTCCAGCTGTTCCAGGTTGCGTGCGCCGATGATCGGCGCCGTTATCGCCGGATGATGCATCACCCAGGCCACGGCCAGGCTGGCAGGGTCCACGCCGCGGTCGCCGGCATGGCCGGAAAAGCGCGCTGTTGTCTCATAATAAGACGGCAGGCTGTAACGTCTTGCATACATCTCCCGATCAGCAAACCTTCCTGCCTTCGGTTTCCGGTCCTTAGTATATTTACCGGTAAGCATTCCCCCGCCCAGGGGACTGTAGGAAATAACCGCCAGATTCTCCGCCTGTGCAAGAGGCAGAATCTCGGCCTCTGCCTGGCGTTTTACCAGGTTATACATCGGCTGAATACACTCGAAACGGGCCAGCCCTTCAGAGCGGGAGACGCCGAGCGCGGTGGCAATCTGCCAGGCCGCCCAGTTGCTCGCGGCCGGATAGAGAATCTTGCCGTCACTCACCAGATCGTCAAAAGCCCGCAGCGTATGCTCAATTGCAGTGCGCCCGTCAAACCGGTGGGCAAAATAGAGGTCGAGATGATCGGTCTGCAGGCGGCGCAGGCTCGCTTCAACCGATTGCATAATGTGGCGTCGGGACAACCCCTGGGCTCTGACGTCCTTACCCATCGGGGCGCCAACCTTCGAGACCAGGACAAGCTTGTCCCGGCATTGACTGATCAGCCCGCCCAATATCGTTTCCGCCCTGCCGTCACTGTAGACGTCAGCGCAGTCGAAAAAATTTATCCCCGCCTCGCGGCATCGATGAAACATCTTCGCCGCCATTGCTTCATCGGCCTCCGCGCCGAAAGACATGGTGCCGAAGCAGAGTTGCGATACCTGCACACCGGTTCGTCCCAGGGATCGGTATTCCATTTTATTCCTCCATAAAATCAGTCTATCATCATGTCGTCGCTGCGGCACCCCTTCTCACCCAAAGTTGCCGGACGTACGCCCGTTCAGGCGGGATATCGGGACAGGAGCGGAAATGGCGTTCTGCTGTTATTCCGCCTTCAGATACGAGCAGCAATAGTCGGTAGGCTTTCTCACTTTCAGGCGGAAAGCGGACTTGCCGGGAACCTCGAATGCCTCCCCTGCCTTGATCGTTTTCCAGCCTTCCGACTGGGTTATTAAAACATCGAGATCACCGGAGAGGATCTCCATTATTTCCCGGTCATCGGTATTGAATTGATATTCTCCCGGGAGCATTATCCCCAGGGTTTTACGGGATCCGTCGGGAAAAACAACCGTCCGGCTCGTGACGTTGCCGGCAAAATAGATATTCGCCTCTTTTATAATGGTAACCTTGTTGAATTCTGACATGGAAATCTCCGTTCTGAAAGGATCATGTTAAAAATACGGCGGGGCCGAACCCTTCGCCGTCACTCCCGGCCGGCATTCATCGCGGCCGGCCCTTGCCCGCCGGGACGATCGGCACCAGGCATGGGTACAAGTCAAGAGAGGCCGGACCTCCTCCTGTCCGGCCTGACGAAGCAGAATAGGACCAGTGACGCGATGGCCCCCAGGGTGTCGGAGAGCATGTCCTTCTGAGCATCCCAGATATCGCCCTGGGAACCGAGGAATTCCACGCCGGCATCACCCCCTTCAGCAGCGGCGTACCACCACTCGATTATCTCGTATGCCGCCGCGACACTCATGATAAAAAAAAGGCTGAAAAACAAGGCTAATTTCAGACCGCAATAGTGTTTCCTCAGCACCCATTCGGCCATGGCAAAAGCGTAGAAGCCAATCACAAAATGTCCGATACGATCAAAATGGTTTCTTTCTGAGCCGAGCAACTCACTTACCCAGCCAAAGGGAACGTGTGCAAACGTGTAGTGTCCCCCGACCGTATGCCAGAAAAGCCAGACAGACATCAATCCATAGGCGATGTTGCTGAAACGGAATCTGGGATACGAGAGGACCAGGAACATGAATATGATAACAACGGGCGTTACCTCCGCAAGCCACACTTCCCGTGAAACTGGAGAAATGCCGAGCGCAATGAAAAAAACGACGAAGACAATTGCCAGAAAGTGAGGGAAATAATGTTTAATCATCATAGCTTATCCTTTTCCTTTGAGTACATTCCTGTCAGCCCGCGTTCGGTTCACCCGCAGTTTTGCGCCGTCTGACGCAACGACTGGCCCGACAGCGCCCTGATCCTGAAATCCTCGAGACAAACCTGACCCGGCCATTGAGGCAATCGGTCGCGCGGACCCTCTATCCTTACCAGCGGAGGATCACGGTCCGCCAGTGCGTTTATCCTGGCCCACAGGGTCGTATCTCCCCAGAACTGCGGCGGCGTATCAGCGCCAGCCACCGAGGCGAAGATCTTAGCCGGGGTCTCACAGCCGCTGCAGATTGCCGCGAGAGCGAGATGCTCGAGGCGGCCCAACCCGCTGGCCGGATCAGGCAGTTCCTCGAGCCATCGAGCCGCGGCGGCAGGAACCCACGGCAAGGGAGCGGCTTGCATCAGCGATAATTGAGTCAGCATGGCTCTATCCCGGGTCGCAAATGCGGCGTCCACCAGGACAGCAAAGCTGAATTGTTCCCGGCTCAACGGCAGCCGCCCGCCATAGAGCGGTGCCAGCTGCTCCGGCAGCAACTGCCCGAGTCCGTTGAATGGTTCGATCCCGGGAAACCTGTCGACACAGAGGAGTTCGACATTGAGGATATCCTTGTGACGCAGGCAGGTGAGCACATGGGCCAGCATGGACTGATCAAAAAGGCAGGCATCGAACCACAGCACGATATTCTCATCGTTTGGTGCTTCTGCCAGTCGCCGGTACTGGCGGTGCAGCGTTTCCAGAACGTGCACCCGGTCCAACCCGCCGGCGGTGAATTCTTCCAGAAACAGCGCCCGAAGCGCAAGATTTTCTTCATCCGGCCAGCCGGGATTCCGGGGACCGTCGTACAGGATGTCATGCCAGACCAGGACGTCCCCGGGAAGTCCAGCCTTTGCCAGACATGCGCCGGCGATATCCCCGCTGGTGATGTGCAGCGTGTCTGTCATCGCTCTTCTCCGTTCAAACCTTCACGCTTTCCGGAAAAAATGCAACGCCGAATAATCGCAGTCCGTCCAGCGACGGGACAGCCCTGGTAAATGGTGATCAGCAGTGTAGAAGCAATTCGCATCGCAGAACCCGGGATCGTTGATCTGGACCATCTTGTCCTCGTCATTTCATAAACGATTTTGGTTGTTTTTTCCACCGCCCTCGCCTCTTTATCCTGAAACCGCGGTCCATTACTTTTGGCTGCATCGGGAATCTTTTCGGGACAGACGGCGTCACATCAAAGGCGATCGCGGTATATTGGTAGTAATAACTATCAATATACCGCTTTTTACTTACCCTTGTAATGGGCTGTAACCACACTTATCCTTTCACCATGGCAACAGGACGAGCAGGACGGTGACGCAAGGGCGTTACCGCAGCCCGAAAAAGCCGCTCACTCCCGTTGCTTGAACAGGAGTTTTAAAACCTATGAAAAAAACGCAGAGGAGATCGACATGAGCATGCGAGGTGAAATAATTTCGGAAGAATACAAGAAGATGGTGTGGGTACATGATAAAAATGGCAAAGAATACGCCTGCTACGCCAGGGATCTGAAAGGAAGTCTAAGGTCCAGAGAAGACCTGACTGAAGAAGAAAAGGCAAATTGTCTGGACCTGAGCACGGTGGCGGGAGATAGCTGGTAACCCCGGAGAATGGTATGACAGCCAAGAGCATGAAAAAGCCCTTGCCGCCCCGACGGGCGACAAGGGCTTTTTCATTGTCTTCAGCAGTTATGGGCGGATCCTGGACTTCTACAGGGAGCCCAGTGTATCCCCTAGATCGCGAAGCAAACTTTCCGTTTTCGCGACAGTCGCCGGCATGATCGGCGGCCGCACGTTACGCCAGCGCGGTTCATGCCGTTTTACCGCGAGCATTCCCTTCATGGCAGGAATCGGTGCATATCCTTCGACCTTCTTCCTGAATGCCACCATCTCGCTGTTTATCTTCTCGAGGTCGTCTTTTTTTGCCCCGACCCCAACATCGTAGACGTAGCGTATACCGGCAGGATTGACATTGCAGGTTGCAGAGATGCAGCCCATTCCGCCATGCTCCAGCCCTTCCTTGAGAAACAGCTCGGAACCCGGGAAAACGGCGACGTCCGGGGCGGCAGCAATCACCGCTTTGGTATTCTCAAAGTTTCCTGAACTGTCCTTGTAAGCCACGAAAACATCAGGGAAATCCTTTGACAGACGGCCCGCCAGAGCCGGCGAGAAGCCAATACCCGCCAGGGGTGGGATATGGTACATGCAGATCTTGAGATCAGGGGAATTTACCGTTTCAACCAGCCGGGTGAAATAGGCGTGCAGCCCGTCATCACTGGCATTCTTGTAGAAGAACGGGGGCAGGGTCATCACCGCAGCGCAGCCCCGGTCAAGGGCGTGTTGGCAGAGCGTCACCGTATCTTCAAGGTTGCAGAGGCCGGTTCCCGGCATCAGTACCGCCGGATCGATGCCACCGTCGACGAGCGAGTCAACCGCCGCCAGCCGTTCCGGCACCGTCATGCTGAGCGCCTCGCCGGTGGTGCCGAAGGGTGAAATAAAGTGTATCCCTTCAGCCAGCAGCCATTTCGCATGACTGAGGTAGAGATCAGGAGCAAAACTGAGGTCGTCATTGAATGGCGTCAGTATCGGGGTCATTACCCCCGTCATCTTTTTCATTTCCATGGAGTTGATATCCTTAATACGAGGTTAACCGATAGGTGCCGACAAATAGAAGCACCCTGCACAACACATTCCCGAGGTAGCTGAAGTACTCGTTGCCGGCAATTTCTCATTACAGACAGGCACTACAGATAAGTATCATTTACCAGAGTTCCAGGTCTCATTTTAAATTACATCCAATCTGTTATCGACTCTTTTCTTCGACGACAGCGAGGACCTCATCCAGCGAGTCCGGCATTTCGCCCCCGAAATGGGCGGCGAGGTTCATCTTGCTGCACCACTGCAATTTTTCCCGCGTTGCTGCAGCCATGACGGATGGCAGCCCCATTTGGGCAAAGGTATCGACAACCTCCTCCATTTCATGCGACATCCGCTCGGCATTGATAACGCCTTTGGTCATCTGCAGTCGAACGGTTTCCAGAAAATCATTTTTTTCCATCGTTTTGGCAATGGAATCGAGGACGAGCGAATCAACCTGGTAGCGATGCGTTCCGCTCAGCATCTCCAGCAACAGGGCCAAAAAGCCCTTCATGAAAACACTGCGGAACATCTTGATTGCCGATGCCTGCCCGGGAATTTCGCCAATGCAGGTAATGTCCATGCCATAGGGCTGCATGGCGGTTTTAAAACGCGCGGCGCCATTGCCGGATGCCAGGCAGGGAACCCGGTGCAAAAACGCCGGAATGCCGCCAAGCATCGCCACATCGGCAAAGGCTGCGCCACTGCGCTGAACAACCTCGCCGGCTGCTTCCATGACTCTCGGAGACGCGGTATTCACATCGACAAATAAATGGCGGGGTTCCAGAAACGGAGCCGCCTGTCCGGCAACTGCCAGGGCGACGGAACCGGTGACGCAGGAAATGATGATTTCCGTCTCCCGGATCAGGACGCCGAGGCTCTCTTTAAAAACCGCCCCTGTTTCAGCCGCGTGCCTGCGGATCACCTCACCGTTCGGCACCGTATCGCGAACAGAGTCATAGAAGAAGACCTCTTCCAGGCCAGCTTCTTTCAACCCCCTGGTCAAACCGTAAGCGGCACCGCCGAAACCGATAAATCCGACTCTCATTCCTCTCTCCCCTGCAGTAATCCCGGTCGCCAGGTCAGGCAAGTCCTGTTATCCCTTGGCGTCCTCTGCGGTTGCCGCGGCGGTGTCCCGGATGATATCCGCGCACCTGACATGATTGAAAATGCCGCAGTAACAGAACTCGGCCAATTGTTTGGCCCCCTCTTCGGGCGTCAATTTTCCTTTCTTCACCCGTCTCGTCACGTGGTCGACAAACTTGGGGGGAATCATGTGATGACCGCACATGGTCGTAATAGACAGCGTCGTCTCACTGGGCAGGTTATCCTTCTTGCCCCAGACCCCGAGCGAATAATTGATCGAGTGCGGCGTCACCCCCGCCTCCTTGCAGGCAGGAATGACTTCGGACAGGACACCGGTGATAATCACCGACATGCCCAGGTCCTTTTCCTTGATCTGTTTCAGGAAATCGACCACCTGTTCCTTTCTCGTGAATATGCCCCGGATTCGGGATTTATCGGACAGGTTGTCCTTGATCTCCTCGATGGAATATTTGAGTTTGGGCCCGGTCTTGACATCTCCCCAGTTCTCCGATCCAACCGCTTCGGCAACGGCAATGAACTCCAGTGCTTTCGGCTTGATATCGACATCATTGACGCCTTTGGTCTGGTACATGAACCAGACATAATCCGTCTTCTGTGATTCTATATCGCCCGAACGATGTAGCGAATGCGTCATTTCCTTTCTCCTGAGAGCTAATCTGTTGATAAGGGTCTACCCAGACCCGGGTTTACTTTGCCGCGATGGGGGCGTGGAATACCAAGTTCGTCCAGGTATTCCAGGGCCTCGCACGCACCGTTTTCATCAACACGGCTGATCAATCCCACCGAGAAAACGGTGTCTATCTCTTTCTCGACCTTCTGGAGCGCGCGCAGGACATCCTTGGCTTTTTTAAGCTCACAGCGGCCTTCAATGATCACCGAGAGCAGCCGGTAATCATGGCACTCATCCACCAGCTTTCCGGTTCGATTGTCAGGCATCAGCGCCGCCAGCGGAGATTCTTCCTGGGGTGCAAGCATGAAGCCTGCAGAGGCCATGGCCATGGCCACCTTTTCGGCATCCCTGAGGTAGACTCCCATTCCGGGCCGGCCCATATCGATGGAAAAACCGACGTAGCCTTTTTTCACCCGGCCCGAGACATCATTGGTCTTGACTTCCTCGGTTCCCCTGCCGGTCACGCCGGTAACCCCGTGGTTCTCCACCGGGTCACTGATGACATGCTGGAACTGTTTATAAAAGCCAACGAGATCCTGGGCGAAAATGGCATTTTCAGGGCACACTTTCATGCGCAGACAGACGTAACATTCGGTGCACAGGTCGGCATCGATATGGCACTTCTTGTTTTCGAAGAGAATTGCATCCACCGTGCAATACGTCTGACAGGTCCGGCAACCGGTACATATCTCCTGGTTAATAGCTGGCATCTTCCTACCTTTTTTCTGAATTAATGATTTACGGGCTGAACCATGGCGGTTCAGCAGCAACCTTTTTCTTTTCCGCCGTCACCAGCGCGCCACCGTATAAAGAGGCGACAGCCCTTCGAGCAACTCCTGTGAACGATGAGGATTATAGATACCGCAGGCGCATGGCTTGGCAAGGACCCAACTGCCCTCCCAGGTATCGATCTTGCCCCTCTTCACCTTGCGCACAACGTCCTCGACCAGCCGCGGAGAAACCATCGCATGCCCGCACATCGTGGTAAACTGGCGAATATCGGCAGGCGGCAGGTTGGCTGTTCCCCCGTGAATGCCCAGTGACAGGTTAATAGTATGGGGATCCAGGCCGACTTCGGCGGCAATATCGCGAACCCGGTCGATCAGGCCGCTGACCACGATGGAGATGCCCTCATCGGCCTCCTTGAAAGCACGCAGGAGTTCCCTGATCTTTTCCCGGCTGTTGAACACGGTAAAAACCCGGCACCCCTCCGCAATCGATGCCAGCACTTCCTCCGGCCGAACACCGCTGTACATGTTTTTCCTCAGGGTAGTGGCAATCATATTGGCCGGTCCCACCTGGTAGACGATCTCCACCAGGTGCCGTACCTTGGGCGCGCACCCCTTGTAATTGTAGCCCCGCGCAGGATAGATAAAAACAGCGTAATCCTTATCAAGGGACTCGATTGTCCCTTCACGATGTAGACTGTGTGTCATAATATTTTCCTATTCGCTGACCCGTCCAAAGCCCATATTTATCTTCGCATTCGGCCGCCAGGAAAACCCTTGATCTTCAATGGCCGCCAGTATCCCGGCAGGAATGGTCAGACCCGGCTCGAGCAGCGTCGCCACATCCAGCGTGAAGACGCTGTCCAGTTCAGGAATCACCTGCCTGATGGTCTGCAGAATTTCCGGCAGCCGCTCTCTTCTGACCTGCATTTCAATGATGGCGCTCAGAACCCGCTCATCCAGCAGTTCCGGTTTCAGATCCCCGGTCAGGGGATCGAGAATCATGGAGTTGATCGGATTGTTCGGCTCGATATCGTTAATTCCGTTGCGGGCCAGGGCGCGGGTTATCTTCTGGATGTCCCGGAGCCCCATGCCAAGAGTCGGACGGCCGATCTCTATGGCGATGCCGACTTCCCCTGGTCCGATCCGCAGGGTGACGTCATTGGTTTTCGATTCTTCCGTCCCCCTCCCCTGGATACCCGTTACCGCGTGGGTCGAGGTCGGGTCGCTGAAATACTTGCGGAGTGCCCGGGGATATTCGTACACGTTCGGCGGCTCCCGCAGCGCATCGACCGGACACACTCCGCTGCGCAGGCAGGTCCCGCACTCATAGCAGCGATCCTGATCCACCACGCTTCTGCAATCCTCAAAATAGATCGCCCCGGCCGGACAATAGGGCTGACATCGTCCGCAACCGACACAGGTCTCCTTAAAAACAATCATCTTTCAGGCTCCTTCGGACAAAAGCGTTGCCCGCCGGTTATATTTGACACAGCAGGAGGTCGTCCCGGCAAAACTGTCCAGCCGCGGTCTGAGCAACTCATTGAAATCGGTTCCGGCCGGCTCGCTGCTCACCATCAGCGAGTGCAGTCGCCCCGCGTTCGAGATGTCACCAAGCAGCGCGCCGCCGACAATCCTGCCATCCACGTGATAAAGTTCCCGGAATATCCCTGCCTCGGGCCGTGAGTAGACGCTGCGCTTCGCGCCGGCAACAGGAAGCCCGATGACCGCCAGGGAGAGCCCGTTCAGATTCATAGCGTTGACCCGGGACAGGCAGCGCAGGGAAGACATGGTCGGCGCATAGAGATTTGCCGCGGCCAGGCTGCCCTGCACCATCGCCTGGGGCCAGGTCCAGGGGGTAAACGCCCCGTTATCGACGATGGTAACCGCATCGCCGGCTGCAAAAATATTCTCATCACTGGTCTGCAGGGAGGCTGCCACTTCCAGGCGACCATCCTGGAGCAAGCCGGAATCGCTGAGAAATGCCACCTCGGGCAGGGACCCTGCCGCCACAAACAGGGTCTGGCAGGAGATCCATGCACCGTTTGCCCGGACACCCGACAGCGCGCCCCGGTTGAAGCGGAGATCTTCCACGGTGCTTCCCAGCAGCAGCCTGATCTTTTTCTCTCTCAGCTCTGCTTCAACCAGGGCTGAGGCTTCTTTCGACAGGGCCTGGGGCAGGAGCTGTTTTTCTTTTTCTACCAGGGTCACGGAAATATTGTATCCGGCCAGATGGGCCGCGGTCTTGACGCCGACCAGCCCGCCGCCAAGTATCACGACCTGCGGATGGTCCGGCAGCCAGTCCCGCGCGGCTCGGGCCACCGCCAGACTCCGCACCGGGTAAATACCCTCCCCCCCGGCTGTCCGGCAGACCGCCGGAACAATCGGGCGGCCGCCCGAGGCAATGAGCAGTCGCCGATACTGGACACTGTCCCGGTTGCTCAGAAACAGCGTCCTGTTCTTTCGGTCGATGGACTCAACCGTTACGCCGGAAATAACCCGCACCCGGGGATCATCCTGCTGCTGCCAGAAGAACAGTTTATTCTCGGGCAGGGTCCGGTTCATGAACTGGGGCAGCAGGGTACGGTAATAGCCGATCTCTTTTTCCGTATCGATAAGGGTGATGGTTTTATCCGGCCACTGGCGACGAAAACTCAGCACGGCCCGCATGCCGGCAACGCCGCCGCCGATAATTACGCAATCCACCGGACAACCTCACTCATCGCTTTCATAGGAAGGGATATCAAGGATTGGTGAACCATTCGGTCAGTTCCCGGGCATCCGCCGGATGATCAGAATGGCGCAGTTGACCGCCATTCTGCTGTAACAGCCTAGACAACGCATCCAGCACCTCCCTGCTCCCCTGGATCGGCAGCGGCGTCGCCACGCTGACACGACAGCCGATGGCGGCCAGACCCAGCGCCGCGCTCAGTTCAAGACAGCTTTTCATACCGGTGAAACAGATTCCCTGCAGGCTCTCCAGTTTATCGACACCGGCCAGCGCCGTAACCGCAGCAAGCGGTCCCTGCCGGTTAGCAAGCGCCAGAAACGGCAGGGCCGTTTCATCCGATGCCGATTTTTTCTTCAGCACCCAAAGGGCGGCGTCTCCCCATCCGGCAAGCTGCAGGCCTTTCTCCGACAATGCCTGGGCAAGATCTGCCGGAAGTTTTCCGAGCGACAGCTGCGGGGTATCCGAACCGCCGATAAGACCGATTTTCCCAGTAAGGTCCCAGCCGCTGGCCGGAACTATCGTAGAGGCCGACAGAAGGACCTGACATTCAGGGACCGGGGGAGCATCGCCAAACAGGTCCGACTGGGAGCGCGACTCAAAACACTTTCGAGCACGCCCGACAATTTCTTCCGCGTCACCATCCTGCCCGTTAACGACAACCGGAATTTTCAGTTTTTCGCAAAGGGACAGCAGGCCGGGGTCGGTGCCGGCACCGGCGACCAGCAGGTGGATCGCACCGCTGGAAACGAGCAGTTCAGACTCGCCCGAGGTGCAGGCGATCGGCAGAAACCGCCCGTCAAGCTCAAGCCAGGAACCCAGCGCAACCAGCTGCGCCGGGGTGGTGGTCATCCGCCTCACCTCTTTTCCGAGTTCGAAGACAAGCCGGGTGGACGGCTCGCCGCAGAGACCGATACGAATCGCCCGGCCGGCAAGCGTGGCGTAACCTGCCGTGCATGGTAGTGACGGAGCTGTCGTTGCCAAGGCACCCTGTTCCTGGAAGCCGAGGGTTAAAAGGCTGAGGCGAAGCGCCTGGGCAAGCAGTTGCCAGTAAGTGGACGAAGGCCGGGACAGCAGCATGCTGCTTTTGAAAATATCATCGAGCGACAGGTCGTGCTGATCATTTTTCGCCAAGGCCTGACTGACCATCGCTCCCAGGGCCCTGGAATAACGGATCGCCCTGGGCCGGTCGCCGGACGGGACAGCTTCCAGAGCCTCCATGGTTCCCTGCAGGCAGAGTCGAAGCAGAAGGCCTGCAACCATTTCCTCGCGCGCCAGCCCGCAGACACCTTTCGCCGGTCCCCGGCCAAACGGATCAATCCGGCAGGGGCCCTGCAGACAGCCGAAAGGACAACTGAGCCCCAGACGCAGGAAGCCGTCCTGCGGCTGAAGTTTCTCAAAGCGTTCCCAGGGGAGGTCAAGCCCCTGCCGGGAAGCGGAACGAAGCAGTTCCTGGCTGATCGGATCAACCGTTTTCAAATGAATTGTTTCCATGATAAAATAACTCCTGGTTTCCTGAAGCTCAGCTTCCGGCTCTTTCTACCAAATCAAGCAACAGTGCACCGTCGAGTCTGTTTTTTCTCTGCAGATCCGCCGCGGTTTCTGCCCGCTTTACCCGTAATAGATCCTCGTACTGATCGACATCGATCAATTCCAGCGCCTTTGTCGGGCACACATCGACACAGACGGGAACTTCCATATAGACACAGCGGTCGCATTTCAACGCGATTTTTCGCTGGGGCCAGGGATAGATAACGCCGTATGGACAAAACAGGGTACAGGTCCAGCAGCCGATACAGTTATTTTCCTGGATCACAACGACGCCGGATTCACCATCACGTCTCAGAGCCCCCGTCAGGCAGGCGTCAAGGCAGGGAGCCTGACGGCATTGCCGGCACTGCATCGCCACCGGCACTTCATTGCTTCCTTCAACCCGCACCCGCGCCTGCGGAAGAGGCCGCTCCTGTACGGCCCGGAGCAGGGTTTTTCCGTTGCTGCCCCGTTCCGTCGCGCAATATAACTCGCAGGTCTTGCAACCGGTGCAGCGATCAAGGTGTACCGCGATAACTTTCACAAACGACTCCTTAGCTGAAAATTCGGAACAATTCCAGAAATCACTGTGCGTCCTTGGATATCAATCGAGGCCTTCCTCACGGGTTGCTGCGCTGCTGTCGTCATAGCTTTCCGGATCTTTGCCTTTCCCGTTACCACGATTTTCGAACCAGGACCTGATAGCAGGAGAACATAGACCGAGAACCGTCAGGATGATGAGCGCGACCGACCATGGCCTGGTGAAGAAAACGAAAGGATTGTTTTCAAAGACGATCAGGGATCTCCGCAGTGAAATTTCGATCAGTGAACCAAGAACCAGGCCAAGGACGATAGGCGCGGCGGTGAAGCCATAGGACTTCATCTTGTAGCCGACCACCCCGCAGATGAGCATGATCCAGACATCGGCCATGTTGTTCTTCAGGGCATAGCTGCCGACCACGCAGAGGATCAGGATAATCGGGCTGAGGACATAATTGGGAACGCGGAGGATGTGTGAAAAGATCTTGGTTCCCCCAAGACCGAGGCCGAGAAACATGATATTTGCCAGGAACATGCCGGCAAAAACCGCGTACACCTCGTTTGCGTGCTGGATAAACAGCAGGGGGCCGGGACGCATGCCATGGACCAGCAAGGCGCCGAGAATGACGGCGGCGGTGCCGCTTCCCGGAATACCCAAGGCCATCGTCGGCACCATGGAGCCTCCGGTGGCGTCATTGTTGGCGCATTCCGGACCGGCGATACCCTCGAGACAGCCGGTACCGAATTTCTCGGGATGCTTCGAGAACCGTTTGGCTTCATTGTAGCCGATGAATGAAGCGACGGTCCCTCCCTCCGCCGGCAGGATGCCGATAAAGGTGCCGATCAGCGAGGAGCGCAGCAGGGTCGCCTTGACTGACTTGATATCCTGCCAGGTCGGCAGCCCGGTAATCTTACGGTCCATGACCACTTTGCGCATGCCGAGCTCGGCCT
>JAHEMX010000257.1 GCA_024643445.1 Desulfobulbaceae bacterium
GTTGGGCCAATGTCTCTTTTGATTCGTCATCCCGGATATCCTTCATCTCCTCCTGCAGGGAGTCGAGCTGTGTATCTGAACTGGCTTGAACCGTTTGTATATCACTCAGGGATCTTTCGATAATAGCCAGCCTGTTTTGCAGTTTCTGCACTAACGCCGATACCTCGCTTCCCGTCGCAGAACCGGCAGTCTGGCTGTTGCCGGCAGGTTGATCTGTGGCGTCGGGATGAGCGGGAGATTTTCCGGGAGCAAACCTCCCGTAAAATGAACAAAGCGCACTCATGATTCCGCGGTACATGCCCCGGGCTTTATCGACAGAATGAATTGACACGGCTGCGATAAACAGGGCGATGATGATAGCAACGGAAATGATAATGGCAATGCACAGCGCAATAAGGAAAAGGATGCCGGAGATGAGTCCGGAGAAGAGAGCGGTTACACTCTCGAGCATACTATTGGGCCCGGCGCTTGCGACGATTGAGATGAGGAGAAAAACGAATAGAAGAACGGCCCCTGACTGGATGAGTGGATTTCGAAAATCGTTTTTATTCATTGTCTGCTCCTTAAACCGGCATGGATGGTTTTGATTACAAGCCTGGTACAAAGCGCGTCTGCTGAAAGGAAGATATAAGCAGCGAGATGGCTTACACCTTAAACAGACATTGTAACCCTGACAGTGCCAAGGTGCAAGTCGTGATAATCAAAAAAGCTTATATTTTCATTCTGTTGAGTGATTTTATACGGTTAAGAACAGGTGGATGGCTATAGCTGAATGCAACCATCAGGGGATGGGGTGTCAGGTTGGAAAGATTTTCCCGACTGAGTTTTTTCAGGCTTGCAACCAGTATTTCAGGTTTTCCTGTCGTTCGCGCGGCATAGTGGTCTGCTTCAAATTCATGGATACGTGACAGGTAGTTGGCAAAAATGGATAGCAGGGTACTCAAAGGGGAATAGAGGAAAGCGAAAAATACCAGACTTGCATAAACCGAGACCTGGTCCATGCCGAAGGCCTTGAAGAGTCCTTCGTTCTCAATGAAAAGGGAGAGAAGAAAAAACATGAGCCCGGTCTGGAGCACCGATGAGGCCATCCTTTTCAGAATATGTCTCTTTTTGAAATGTCCCATTTCATGGGCAAGAACCGCAACAAGCTCTTCATCCTCGAGCTTGTTCAGGAGTGTGTCGAAAAAGACAATCTTTCTGAATTTACCGAATCCGGTAAAAAATGCGTTGAGTTTGGCCGAGCGCTTCGAGCCATCCATGGTGAAAATGCCCTTCAGAGCGAAGTGCTCCTTTTGGGCATAAGCCAAAATCTTATCTTTTAATAAACCATCCTCAAGCGGTGTGAATTTATTAAACAGCGGCATAATGAGAACCGGTGCAAGAAACTGGAGGAGGATGCCAAAAGCGACGACACCGGCCCAGCAATAGAGCCAGGCAAAGGTCCCTGCATTCCCGAAAAACCAGAGGACAGCAGCAAGCACGGGGGCTCCGAGAATGATGCCAAGGGCCAGGCCTTTTAACGTATCAAGAACGAAAACACGGGCGGTGGTACGGTTGAAACCAAAACGCTCCTCGACCCTGAAGGTGGAAAAGATGCTGAAGGGCAGACCGACCAGGAATGAGAGAAAAACCAGACAACCGGTAAAAATGAGGCCGGTGGCAATAGAGCCGGACGCAAATGATCTGGCGAACCGGTCGATGAGATTGAATCCTCCGCCTAAAATAAAAAGAACCGTGATGACGGTGGAAAGAGTGTTTTCAAGAAGGGAGAGCCTGGTTGTTGCCTTGGTGTAGTCCTGGGATTCCCTGTACTTATGCTCATCATAGGTGTCAGAAAATTCTTCAGGCAGATCCGTGGAAAGAGCCGTGAGGTTTGCGATCGATACGATGGTCTCGAGCAGATAGTGGAGAATAATGATCGAGAGGATGAAGATAAGCCAGATGTTCATGGAAACGCTAGTAAGCAGAAGTTATCAATTGTCAGCAGGCCACCTTGAATAATTACTTTTTCGCACGATTTCTGCATTAGGCTCGAAATTTTTACCTCGGAATATCAGCAGCATGCTCCCCAAGAATACTTCTTTCAGGGCGCCTAACGGCTAAATCCCTCGCATGCCTTGATGCCGGACGAATAACCTTATTCTTCAAGGTACTCTCCAGTTATAATGCCTCTTTCAGGTGAGGCAAGGAGCGGGAGAGGGCAGGAACAGGTGGTGCTCGGTCGGGTGATGATGAAACAGTGACCGGTATATGACCGGATCATGCCGGCATGGTGACCCAAAACAGGAAGTCTTTATGCCGGCTTCTCACGGCAGCAGCGTTGACACCGCTGCCGAGGCAAGTTTGAGGAACTGTCCAGGCATAACTCCCATGACGATGATGGTAATCAGCAGAATGGTTGCAGCTGCCTTTGAAAGCCAGGGCTGATTGATGCGGCTCATATCTTTTTCGGGATCGCTGCAGTAGGCGACCCGAACGACCGACAGGTAGTAGTATATGGCTATAGCCGTGTTAATCGCGGCAAGTATAACCGGGATGGTATAGCCTTGTTTAAAGGCATTGACCAGGAGCATGAATTTACCGGTAAAACCGACAAATGGAGGAATGCCTGCCAAGGCAAAAAGCCCTGTCGCCAAGGTTATTGCAAGAAACGGGGAACGTTTGTGCAGACCGGTAAGATCCTCTATCTGCAGATTATCACCCTGAGCGGCAACGGTGCAGATAACCAGAAAACAGGCAAGATTCATCGCCACATACCCCATAATGTAATAGAGCGATGTAGCGTAACCCGCGGTCCCGAAGGTAAGCAGACCAAAGAGCACGAATCCGGCATGAGAGATGCCCGAGAAACCAAGCATGCGCTTGATATCTTTTTGCACCAGGGCTGAAAGATTGCCGTAAAACATTGAGCCGATCGAACAGACGAGCAGGATATTTACGATGACCTGGCCTTCAGCACTTACCATGGAAATGAGCCGGACAAGAAGCGCCGTTGCCGCAATCTTGGGGACAGCAGCTATAAAGGCTGTCGTCTCATTTGCTGCTCCTTCATAGACGTCAGGGACCCAGAAGTGAAACGGGAAAATAGCGAGTTTGTAGAAGAAACCGAACAGCACCATCAGCATACCGATCAAGGCTGCCGGCTGATTGAACAGAAAGCTTAACGAGGTCGCGATCTCATCGAGATAGGTAGAACCGGTAAGACCGAACAGATAGCTCATGCCAAACAGCATAAAAGCGGTGGACATGACACCGAAGAGCAGATATTTGATGCCTGATTCCATCTGGAAGACGGCGTTTGAGGCTGTCTTTCGCATGGGTACCATGATATAGACCGCAAAGCTGGAAAGCTCAAGCGCAATAAAGATGGAGAGAAGCTCAACGCTTGAAACAAGCATCATCAGGCCGAGTACGCCCATGAACAGGAACAGGTAATACTCCGCCCTGACATCTTCCTTGATGCCGGGAGTCTGGCCGGAAAAGACAAGTACGGCAAGGGTTGCTGCGGCAATGAGGAGTTTGAAAAGCTGTGAGAACAGATCGATCCGGTAGGAATCGAAAAACAGTGAACCGTTCTGGGAGAAGCTGGTGGCAGTGATACAAAGAACCACGGCCGCAAGTCCGATGGAAAGATTTCTGATTGTTTGACTGTTTGGCCTGGAAAGACTGACGAAGAAAAATATCAGGCCGGACAGAAGAACACTGAGTTCAGGGAGAAATAGCATCTTTTTTACCTTTCTTTATCGATTTCCTCTGTCGTTTAACTACGGCAGCAGTTCTCCGGCAAGAGCAATCGCCTGTGCTCGATGCGCGTTGAAGTTATCCAGCAGGACCGTTACACTCGTGTCCATATAATCAATGAATGGCTGCGCTCCGAGACCGATCCAGAATACAAACAGGAGAAAGGGAGCCAGCGTGACAATTTCGCGCCAATTGAGATCTGCGAGGTACGACTGGTCCGGATTATTCGTTCCTCCCCAGACGACTTTCTGCAGAAGCCGCAGCATATAGGCTGCCGCCAGTACAGCACCGGGAATGGCAGCCAGCGCCAGATAGGGGAAGTTGCCGTGCATTACGCCATCATACTTGAAGGTACCAGCCAGAATCATGAATTCCCCGACAAAGCTGTTGGTGCCGGGAAAACCAAGTGATGATAGAGAGAAAAAGGCGAGAAAGGTGACGAATACCGGCATGTATTTACCGACGCCGGCCGAGACGCTCAACTCGCGGCTGTGCGTCCGTTCATAGATCATGCCGACACAGAGAAAGAGGGCACCGGTCGTGATGCCGTGGTTGATCATCTGCAGGATGGCTCCCTCGATCCCCTGTTTGTTCAGTACGAAAATGCCAAGGGTGACGAATCCCATGTGGCCGACGGATGAGTAAGCGATCAGCTTTTTCATGTCCTGCTGGGCCAGGGCCGTAAACCCGCCATAGATTATACCGGCAATGGAGAGCCAGAGCACGTAGGGCATGAGCGCCACCGTGGCGTCTGGTACGATGGGCAGTGCAAATCGCAGGAATCCGTAGGTTCCCATTTTAAGAAGAATGGAGGCAAGAATGACGGAACCAGCTGTCGGTGCTTCGACGTGCGCTGCCGGGAGCCAGGTGTGAAACGGAAACATCGGCACCTTGATCGCGAAGGCAAGAAAAAAAGCTATAAAAACGAGTATCTGGGCCCTGAATCCATAGTCCTGCCACATCATGTCAGGGATGAAGAAGGAAAAGTTGTTGGTCTTGGCCAGCCAGATGATGGCAACAAGCAGCAGGATGGAGCCGCCGAGGGTATAGAGAAAGAACTTGACGGAGGCGTAGATCCTGCGTGGTCCACCCCAGATGCCGATGAGCAGGTACATCGGGATGAGCATGGCTTCCCAGAGGATATAGAAGAGCACGAAGTCAAGCGCGACAAAGACGCCGACCATGGCGGTCTCCATCACCAGGAGGCAGATCATGAACGGTTTGACCCGCACCTTGATGTAGGACCATGAGGCGAGCACGCAAAAGGGCATGATCAGCGTTGTCATGACCACGAGCAACAGGGAAATGCCGTCAACGCCGATGGTATAATTGATGTTCAGCGTTTCGATCCACGGTCTGGTCTCAGCAAACTGGAACCGGGCGGTAGTGGTATCAAAACCAGCGATAAGCAGCAATGAGATGAGAGCGACAAGAGCCGTTACCCCAAGCGAGATATAGCGGCAGGTATCATCGTTCTTAAACGGGAGGAGAAGAAACGCCCCGGCCAGCGGAAGAAAAATAAGGGTGCTGAGCAGGGGAAATCCCGGATTTATCAGAAGGTGCTCCATCTCGATGATTCCTTACGTAAATATTAGAGCCAGATAAAGGCGATCATGAGCAACGCCACAAATGAAACGGTGTAACACAGTGTCTGCTGGACCTGCCCCCGCTGCAGGACGCGGGCGATAAACCTCCCGAAGGAACGGACGCCGCGGGCCGAGCCGTCGATGAGTCCATCGATGCCGTGCCAGTCAAACCAGGCCCAGAAGCGGGCGGTGGTCATCAGTGAAAACAGGCCGACCACGCGATAGGCCTCCCCCCAGATGGTGTCAAACCACTGGATCGGGTTTTTTGCCAGCCACAGGAATACCATCCCCCCGCGTCGATAGAACCAGTCAAGATCAAGATTAATCGTGGCCCGAGCCCCGAGTTTGCTCTTGAACAGCAGGAAACCAAGCGCCGTCAGCGCAAGAATCTGCAGGGTCTCGCTCAGGTGATAGGCCGAATAGGGCTGATAATAGGGGATATCCTGATAGGGAAGCATCCGGTAGAGCAGGGGATAGAAGCTGCCGATAATGAAGCAGAGCAGGCCGGCGATGATCATGGCGAACTGCATGTTCCAGGGCGG
>JAHEMX010000258.1 GCA_024643445.1 Desulfobulbaceae bacterium
TCTCGACGATATCGCCGAGGCCGATGCCATTATGGACGACATCGGGATCGATACCATCGAAACATCTGTTGCCATGGGCGTTGCGATGGAGGCCGGCATCCTGGAATTCGGCGACGGAAAAGGAATCTGTCGAATCCTGAAGGAAGACGTCGCCAAAGGAACCGCGCTGGGCAGGATTATCGGCAACGGCGCCGGCTCCGTTGGTCGTGCCTTCGGCATCACCCGTGTCCCGGTTGTTAAAAACCAGGCCATTCCCGCCTACGATCCCCGTGCGGTGAAAGGCATGGCCATCACCTATTCGACCTCGACGATGGGAGCCGACCATACCGTCGGCTATGCTGTTGCCACCAATATTCTCAACGTCGGCGGATCAGTCGACCCGCTCACCAAAGATGGCCAGGTGGAATTGTCAAGGAATCTTCAGATAGCGACGGCGGCCATAGATTCAACCGGTATGTGCCTGTTTATCGCCTTTCCCGCCCTTGATGACCCGAACTGTCTGCCGGCACTGATCGATTTGATCAACGCCCGGTATGGAATCGCACTGACCGGCGATGATGTCACCAACCTCGGCAAAACCATTCTCAAGACCGAGAAAGGCTTCAACGAAGCTGCCGGCTTCAACAATGCCGATGACCGGCTGCCGGAATTTTTCTATCTCGAGAAACTGCCGCCGCACAACACCGTCGTTGACTTCACCGGTGAAGAAATCGATGCCTTCTGGAACTTCTAGATGCATGTGACGGTAAAACTCTTTGCCTACTTCCGCGACAATCGTTTTGTCGCGGAAGTAAAAGAGTATCACCGGGGTATCAGTGTCGGCGAGATCATAGAGCAGCTCGAGATAAACCCGTCCGATGTCGGCATTACCATGCTCAATTCCAGGCATTGCCGGCCGGAAGCTCTGCCTGCCGAAGGCGACATCCTGGCCATCTTTCCGGTAGTCGGGGGAGGGTAGCGTCGCATATCATGCCCCCTGTTTTTTGAGCTCAGCCAGACCATCCAACGCGAGGTACGCTTCCATTATGGGAAACAGGTCCGTTCACGCCTCTATATCCGGCAGGGTTCAGGGCGTCTTTTTCAGAGACTACACCTCTCGAAAGGCTGCAGAGCTTGAACTGACCGGCTGGGTCAGAAATTGCCGTGACGGCAGTGTCGAATGCATCATCAGCGGAGATGATGATGCGGTGGAGTCCATGATCAGCTGGCTGCACCACGGGTCTCCCTCAGCGCGGGTTGAACGGGTCGTCATCAGCAAAGCCCCCCAGGACCTTACCCTGAGTGGATTTCGCGTCGTCTATTAGGCCGATTTGTGGTTATCGTTCCAATTCCAGGTCAAAAAAATCCTTCAACCTTCCCCGATGCTCGCCATAAACAATCTTAACGCCTGGTTTCCCGATCCTGCCGGCAGTGCGGCCGATGTCTCGGAAATACAGGTGCTTCAAGATATAACCCTGCGGGTTGAAGATGCTCAGACAGTCGCTCTTGTGGGGGAATCAGGGTCCGGGAAAACCATAACAGCGCTCTCCATTCTGCGGCTTCTTGAGGAAAATACCGCCATACGCCTGACCGGGTCGATAACCTTTGACCAGGCCTCCCTGCTCGAACTGCCCCTGGATTATATCCGCACCGTGCGGGGTAATCGCATCGCCATGATTTTCCAGGAGCCGATGAGTTCGCTGAACCCGGTCTACACGGTTGGCAACCAGCTCATGGAGTCACTTCAGCAGCATCGCCGCATGAACAGGAAAAAGGCTGAAGAGGAAGCTGTCCGGCTCCTTGCAAGAACCCGGATAGACGAACCAGAAGCCCGGCTCAGACTCTATCCCCACCAGCTTTCCGGTGGTCAGCGGCAGCGGGTGATGATTGCCATGGCACTTGCCTGCCGGCCGTCCCTTCTAATCGCCGATGAGCCGACCACGGCCCTTGACGTTACCATACAGGCTGAAATTCTCCAGTTGATACGGGATATCCAGCGTGAAGACAGGATGTCGATGCTCCTCATCACCCATGACCTTGCCATGGTCAGGAAGATTGCCGAATATATCTACATCATGAAAGACGGACGGATCGTCGAACAGGGAAAAACTGCTGCCATCTTCACTGCTGCAGAACATCCCTATACCCGTCAATTGATGAAAGCGATACCGGCAGACAGTCCGGAGCAGAAACCGGATATGCCGGTCATTCTGAGCAGTGATAAACTCTGCTGCAGGTTCAGGCTGCTGACCGGCAGGAAAAACATCCTGCAAAAGCGGGTGAAAATCCTCAAGGCCGTGGACGAGGTGAGTCTTGCCATACAAAAAGGAACGACCTGCGGCGTCATTGGAGAATCAGGGTCAGGAAAAACCACGCTGGGCATGGCCCTGCTCAGGCTGGTATCGAGTTCAGGCTCGATACGCTTTGCTGACGAAGAGCTGCAGGGGTTGTCCCAGAAACTTCTTCGACCATACAGAAGCAGAATTCAGGTCGTTTTCCAGGACCCCTATTCATCTCTTTCTCCGCGCATGAGCGTCGGCCAGATCGTCGAAGAGGGACTGCGCGTCCACCAGCGAGCTCTTTCAAGGGCCGAAATGAGACGTCTTGCGATACAGGCCCTGGCGGATGTCGGACTGGGCGAAGACAGTCTGGCGCGGTATCCACATGAATTCTCGGGCGGCCAGCGTCAGAGAATCGCCATTGCCAGGGTCATTGTCCTCAGGCCGGAACTGCTGATTCTCGACGAGCCGACCTCGGCACTGGACATGACCATCCAGGCCCAGATCATTGCCCTCCTGCAGGAACTCCAGCATAAATATGCGATGACCTACCTGTTTATATCCCACGACCTCAGGGTGGTAAGAGCCCTGGCCGACCACCTGATTGTCATGCGGGATGGACGGGTAATCGAGGAGGGACCGGCCCGGCAACTTTTTACAAATCCCCGCAATGCGTATACGAAAAGACTCTTCCAGGCTGCCCTTTTAACTGCGGGAGAGACCGCCGAAAAATCACCCGCGTGAGACACTCATGCCGCCGGGAACGTACTATACCGGACGAGGTATAAAGACGAGAGCAATAAAGACGAAGGAGTAGACGGCAAGGAAGAAAAGCTGGCTCACAAGGAGTGTAAAAACCCTAGTTTCAAAGAGATTTCGGGATCTGGCCAGCAGGATGCCGAGCATCGGCAGGATCGGGAAAAGATAGCGTCCCTGGGCCTGGAAATCGACCGTCCAGGAACGATGCAGGGATGCACCAATCAGAGCGACTGCCAGGCAGATACTGAGAAGGGCAAGCAGCCGGTCTCCCATCGTTCCCTTGATCCCGATAGAGAGAAGAGCATAGACCAGAAACGCCACAAAAGCCCATTTTACCAGCTCATAGTAAATTTCCGGGGCGGCGATAGTAAAATAGCCGTACAGGCCAAAGCCGCTGACAAAGCAGTGCTTGAACCACTGCCGCTCTTCGATCATCCTTGTGAGGGTTGTACCGCGTGCCTTCAGGTACATTGACACGTGTTTATGATGCAGATCGGTGCTCGGCTTATACCAGGGATGCGCCATTTTCTCCTGCATGGCGGCAATCTTCACCTGCCGATCAGGGCCATTGACATAATAATCGGCCCCAAGACGCACTCCCGCCAGTGTCAAAGCAAGCAGGGTGACCAGCACCAGCCGGGTAATCACACGCCTGCTGTCAGCATCATGTTCGAAATTGCGCCGGATTTTTAAAATCTTCCCGATAATACAGAGGAAGAACAGCCCAATGAAGGGATAATAATTTATTTTCAGCAGGAAAAGCAGACCCAGGGTGAATGAAAGACCCAAAAGAGCCATCAGCGGTGTTCGTGCTCTTTCGGCATCGAGCAAGCGGTTCAGCGAGCTGTTCGGCCTGACAAGTTCACAGCCGGCCAAAAAACAGAGAAAGAGTCCAAAGGCATCTGAATTGCAATAACTGAAAATATACCAGATCTGCGGCGAGAGCAGAAACGGCAGCGCTATCAGGCGGGCAGGAATTGAAACGGCACCATAGAGCAGGATACAGGCGAACAGGAAAATGTTGAAAAGCCTCAGGGAAAACAGTTCGCTTAGCTTGAAAACGGCAACGGCCCGAGAAAACTTGCCCGCCAGGAGATAATAGATCTCTCCATTGTTCAGGCGGGACACACCGTAGGCGCTATAGGTGTTTTCAACAGCCGGGTCGTCGATAAGCGGGGGCAGCCAGTTTTCCTGGTAGTACCTGGTCGCATTGAGATGCACATATTCATCAGGATGGGCGTTGCGCTTGCTGACAGCGGCCATGATTACGATGCATACAAAGGCCACGCTGAGCATCAGAACGACATAACGAAATTCCTGACGCAGCGGACCGCAGGCCCTGGTAACCAGCAGAACTGCCAGGCAGATCAGGGTATAGCGGGCAAGTTCCGCCGCCCAGTTGACTGGCGCGCTTCTGATAGACGGAAGGTAGAGAAAATTCGGATCTTTTCCGGCAGAATCGACGTGCAAGCCATCCTCGTCGACCCAGTAACCGGCTATCTCATGAAGTGGTTTTGCCTGCTTGAAATCGACATTTATCGTGTCGAAACCGTTCTGGGAAATGGCAATTTGTTTAACCAGTGCTTTGCCTTTGGCGGCCATCGGGTCAATGCGCAACCGCTCTACTCTTCCAAGATCAGTCAGGAAAAAGGAATAGCTGCTCTGTTCGGGGCCAATATCGACGATGGCCCTTCTCTTTTCAGAGAACGGTTCATTCTGGGCCGCCCAATAAAGTTTAAATTCCGTCTTCTGATCAACAGCGATGTCGAGCACGACGTGGGAACGACCAACAAAGAAGTAATAATAATAAAAGCAGGCCAGCACACAGAGCAGCAGGGCGAAGAGACGGGAAGACCAGCTTTTATGATCACGGCCCGGCTCTGCCATCTCAGCGTCCTCTCCTGACTACCTGGTAGAGGCGATGGACCTGTGGCTCATAACGGATAAGCAGAGAAAAAATCGGCCGAGAAACATAGTGCAGTACCAGCAAAACAACGGCCGGACGGAGGCCGGTACCAAGGCGGTAGTTACCCAGCGGTATTATTTTGTTCAGTACGTTAAGCCGGAACGTACGAAAAAAACTGATGCCGGCGACATCATGTCCGGGAGTTCTCAGAGTTCGCATGTCAATGTTTTATCACATTCCTGATATGACGCCAGAAGAAATGCAGTCTCAGGAGAGGATTAAGCAGCAGATTCAGCCTCGAACAACCCCAGAGCTGCCTGGCGTCGCTCTTTTTGACGTTGACGGGTCTCGTCTTGCCGTGGAAATCGTCAAGATGATGTTTATGGCGAATGGAAATCACTTCTGCGGTTTTTGGAAAGGCCAGTTTTGCCGCCATGACATAATGAAACCAGGGCCGATAATCCTCCAGCCTATAGCCAAGAAGAGCAGACGCCGCCGCAAATGGTCCTGCAGCATCAATGATACCCTGCTGCAGCGGAGCGAAATAGTCATCCTGCTCCTTCTCGGCTTGTCCAATGGCGTCTTCAGTGCCTCGAAATTTCAAACAATACCCGCCATCTTCCAGTTCATAACCATCAAGTGTCGGAAACGGTGCCCGGCAGGCTTCTTCAAAAAGATCGCGGGCATAGAGAATACAACTTGCGCTGAGATCAAAACGGTGACGATCATAGATGACGCCCTGGATACTGTTTTTCAGATCATCAGGAAAGGCTATACCCCGCGTGGCCGCAAACAGAAAACCATGGAATCGCGGACAATCCTTGCGATGTTTGACCGCATTATAGAGGAATCGCTGTATCGTTCCCAGCCAGCCGATATC
>JAHEMX010000259.1 GCA_024643445.1 Desulfobulbaceae bacterium
ATCTTTTCCATCACGGAAAAATCGGCCTGAGGCTGCGCTCCCTTGCCGAGCAGATTTTCTGGACCACCATTGCCGAAATCAGTTCTCTTGCCGCTGATTTGAAATATGTAACCCCGGAACTCGCCGATCTTGAGCAGGTCCTTTCGGACATCTATTACTGCAATTTCAGTGTCTTCCAGTCACTGCCTGACTCCTGGGCCATCAACCAGCTTTTTCCCGTGATGCCTATCCATCGTCTCGATGAAGAACCAACGAGAAGGGCAATACTGGCTGATATCACCTGCGACTGTGATGGGAAGATTGATCAGTTTATTGATAAACGAGGCGTAAAACGCTACCTGCCCCTGCACGAACTGAAAAACTCAGATGAATATCTGCTCGGCACCTTTCTTGTCGGTGCCTACCAGGAAACGCTGGGCGATCTGCATAATCTGCTTGGCGACACCAATGTTGTGACCGTGCGCATCCTTCAAAATGGTGAATTTGAATTTGTCAATGAGGAGGAGGGTGATTCAGTAGCAGATGTCCTGTCATATGTGGAGTATGACCCCAAAAGACTCTTTGTCAGCTTCAGAAAAGTGGCGGAGCAGGCGGTGCGGTCGCAGCGCATCAGTGCAGAGGAGAGAAAAGAAATTGTGCAGGCTTATGAAGCAGGCCTCAGAGGCTACACCTACTTTGAGCGTTAAGCAGGCCCTTAAATCCTAGATAGCAGGAGGAAAACTGATGGCACATGTCCTCATTATCGGTGCCGGCGGCGTTGGCAGCGTTGTCGCTCACAAGTGCGCACAGGTCCCTGGCGTTTTTTCGGAGATATCCCTGGCCAGCCGGACCAAGGCAAAATGCGATGCCATAGCCGCAGGGGTTGCCAAGCGCACCGGCGTAACGGTTTCCACCCATCAGCTCGATGCCGATGTTGTGGCCGAAACCGTGGCCCTGATCAGGAAGATTAAACCGGAACTGGTACTCAATGTGGCCCTGCCCTACCAGGATCTTCCCCTGATGGATGCCTGCCTGGAAGCAGGTGTCGATTATCTCGATACAGCAAACTACGAGCCGCCTGAGCTGGCGAAGTTTGAGTACAAATACCAGTGGGCCTACCGGGATCGCTTCCAGCAGGCCGATCTGATGGCCCTGCTCGGTTCGGGCTTCGATCCCGGTGTTACCAACGTTTTCTGTGCCTGGGCGCAGAAGCATCATTTCGATGAAATTCACGAACTGGACATTATTGATTGTAATGCGGGCGACCATGGCCAGCACTTTGCAACCAACTTCAACCCGGAAATCAACATTCGCGAGATTACCCAACGCGGCCGCTACTGGGAACATGGCGAGTGGCTGGAAACCGATCCCCTGTCATGGTCTATGACCTATGATTTCCCCGATAACATCGGCCCGAAAAAGTGCTTTCTTCTCTACCATGAAGAGCTTGAATCCCTGGTTCTGCATCTCAAGGGACTCAAACGTGCCCGGTTCTGGATGACCTTTTCCGATCAATATCTCACCCACCTTCGTGTTCTGGAAAACGTCGGCATGACCGGCATCAAGCCTGTCGAATATGAAGGCAGGGCTATCGTTCCGTTAAAGTTTCTGAAAGCGGTTTTACCGGAGCCGGCAAGTCTTGGCCCGCTGACCAAGGGCAAAACATGTATCGGCTGCCTGCTAAAGGGAATCAAAGACGGCAGGGAAAAGAAGCTGTACGTTTATAATATCTGCCGGCACGAGGACGCCTATAACGAAGTGGGTTCCCAGGCCATCAGCTATACGACCGGAGTTCCCGCCATGATCGGGGCCATGCTTATGCTGAATGGAACCTGGAAGGGCAGAGGCGTTTTCAATATGGAAATGCTCGACCCCGATCCTTTCATGGCGGCACTGAACCTGCACGGACTGCCCTGGGAGGCGGTAGAGCTGGCATGAACGGACGGCTGGAATGCGCTTTTGAGCCATTTCGGGTAAGGACCCCGGCCTTTGTGGTTGATGAAGGGCTGCTCAGGGAAAATCTTGCGGTTCTGGCAGATGTCAAGGAGCAGACAGGCTGCCGGATACTTCTGGCTCTGAAGTGCTTCGCCATGTTCAGTGTCTTTGGCCTCCTGAAAACCGTTCTCGACGGCACCTGCGCCAGTTCGCCCCACGAAGCGCGCCTCGGCAGGGAGGAATTCGGCAAAGAGGTGCACACGTTCGCTGCTGCCTATGGTGAAAAGGATATACGCGAGCTGGCAACGACCTCGGATCACCTGGTGTTCAACTCCTTTGGCCAGCTCGAAAAATTCGGCAGCCTGGCCCTGCGTACAGCCGCTTCGCGCGGACTAGCGCTGCAGCTCGGCCTGAGGATCAATCCCGAACATTCAGAGGGGGCGGTACCGCTGTATGATCCCTGTGCCCCCGGTTCCCGGCTCGGTATCAGGCGCAAGGAGTTCCCCGGTAAAAACCTCGAGCAGATCAGCGGCCTGCACTGGCATAACCTCTGTGAACAGAACGCCGATTGCCTTGAAAGGACCATTGCCGCCGTGGAAAAAGCGTTCGGTCCTTACCTGCCGCAGATGAGTTATGTCAACTTCGGCGGCGGTCATCACATAACCAGTCCTGATTATGACCGCCAGCTGCTCATTACTTTGATAAACAGGTTTCAGGATAAATGGAATACCCTGGTATATCTCGAGCCGGGTGAGGCGGTAGCCCTTAACTGCGGGTACCTGGTGACGACGGTCCTAGATATCGTTGCCGGAGACGGCGACATTGCCATTATCGATTCGTCGGTACCGGCTCATATGCCCGATGTACTCGAAATGCCCTACCGGCCGCATATCATCGGCTCAGGAGCGGCCGGCGAAAAGCCATACCGCTATCGGATCGGCGGGCTTTCCTGCCTGGCCGGTGACGTGGCCGGTGACTACTCATTCGATCAGCCTCTGCAGATCGGTGACAAGCTTGTTTTTTCGGATATGGCCATCTACACCATGGTCAAGACGAACAGTTTCAACGGCATTCAGCTGCCGTCCATTCTGCTCTATCGCCCTGAAAACAAAAAATTACAGACAATCCGTGATTTTGATTACGGTGATTTCAAGACGAGGTTATCCTGATGGGTTGTCCAGCCGCACCAGATTTTCTTGCCTCGGAGATACAGAACCGATCGTTTGCGGATGCTTTTTTTCATATCATTCCCGTACCGCTGGAACAGAGTGTTTCTTACGGACCGGGCACCCATGACGGGCCCCGCGCCATCCTTGAGGCATCGCAACAGCTCGAGACCTGGGACGGCGAATCAGACCCTTCGGAACTTGGCATACACACAGCGGATTTCATCGATTGTTCAGGGCCGGTAGAACGGGTTTTGCAGTTGCTGGAGAAGCAAACGGCCCGCACCCTGGCGGCCGGTAAAATGCCGGTCTTGCTCGGTGGAGAACACACCGTCACCCTCGGAGCCCTCCAGGCTGTCAGCAGTTTTGTTGAAGAACCGGTCGGCCTGTTTCAGCTTGACGCCCATGCCGATCTCCGGGAATCGTATGAAGGCAGCCGCTACAGCCACGCCTGTGTTGCCCGCCGGGCCCATGCCGATTTGCATATGGTGCTCTGTCAGTTTGGCGTTCGCGCCCTTTGCCGCGAAGAGGCGCGCTATAGGAACGAGCATGGCATCGCCCACCTGGATGCGAAGCAGATGCACCGGTTGAAAACCGCCGGGGAGATCCTGCCGCCGGACTTTCCCGACCGCATCTATCTGACGCTTGATCTGGACGGTCTCGATCCATCAATCGTCCGGTCAACAGGTACACCGGTTCCAGGCGGACCGGGATGGCACGATACCCTTGCGGTCATCGAACAGGTTATTAAAAACAGAACCGTCATCGGTTTTGATGTCGTGGAACTTGCCCCCAGGCAGGAAGATCATGCGTCATCCTTTGCCGCGGCCCTTCTCGTTTATTCCGTGATGGGACTCATCCAGCGAAACAGACCCTGACGAGCGGCCAGCTTATCTGAACAACGTCCCACGGCGATTACTCACCACTGCTGTCCCCACATTCATGAACCTGGGGGGCTAAAGAGATCGTTTCCATAGGCGAAGAGGGCCGGCGTTCCTCCCGTATGCCAGAAGAGCACCGTGTCTTTTTGGGTCATCTTTTTTTTCCTGATCATATCCAGCAGGCCCGCCATGGCCCTGCCGGTGTAGACCGGGTCAAGCAGGATACCTTCCTGCCTGGCAATCAGGGTCAAGGCTTCCCGTTCCGGAGCACCGACCACGCCATAGCCGTCTCCCAGGTAATCGGCGCAGAGGATCAGCTCTTCTTCGGAAAAAACCTTTTTATGTCCAGCTAGTTCTGCCGTCTCGGCAGCAAGCCGGATTATGCAACGCTCCAGGGAATCGCCTTGCAGATCCTCCTTGTCAATGGAGATGCCGACCAGCCGGCACCCGGAGGTAAACAGGCTTGAGCCGACCAGCATCCCGGCATGGGTGCCGCCGGAACTTGACGCGAAAACGATATGCGTAAAGGGAGGCAAGCCATCCTTCTGCTGCGCTGAAAGCTCGCGCATTGCCTCGACAAACCCGTACGCGCCAATGGGGTTCGATCCGCCGTAGGGGACGATGTACGGATTCCTGCCACGCTTACGCAATTCATCACAAATTTCGGGTATTTCTTCACCCTTCCGATGGCTTCCACACCAATGCAGCTCTGCGCCAAGGAGCCTGTCGAGCAGCAGGTTGCCCTGGAATGCTGCGGGAGCCTCGCCGCCGAGGGCCAGATGACAGCCGAGACCACACATGGCAGCCGCGGCAGCGGTCTGACGGCAATGGTTTGATTGCGCCGCTCCCCCGGTAACGATGATGTCCGCACCAGCTGCCAGGGCATCGCCAATCAGGTATTCCAGCTTCCTGACTTTGTTTCCTCCCAGGCCAACGCCGGACAGATCATCACGCTTCATGAATATCCGCGGGCCCTGGAGCAATGATGACAAACGGGTGAGCTCTGCTACCGGGGTCGGAAAAAATCCCAGACGACTCCTGTGTCTGTCCGTAACAGCCATCGACAACCTCCCTTTTTTTCAACTGACCGCTACTGCCCCGCCGGCGCTGCCTCGTCATTCGCGAGAAAAAAATAACGATTCAGGTCAATCAGGCCGGGGCGTTCTTCCACGTCCTTATAAAACTCGGCCTGGAACCAGTCGTAGGTCTCCCAGAAATTGTTATCAGCCCGATTGACGCTGTATTTCCTCAGACGACTGATAGACGCTGGACTACCGTCATAATTATCGAGATTATAAAAAAAATCAGGCAGGTCTTCAGCGTTTACTACGACAAACCAGTTGGGATAAGAGCCGATAAATCCTTCGATAAAATCGACCTTATCCTTGCTCGAATCAAGACTGTCTCCTTCTCGGAACAGAAACCTGACATTATCATGCCAGCGGTCAACCACCATTGACACCACACGATCTTCCTTTCCCGGAATGTTTTTAATACGTACCCAGGCAAGGTTGGCGTTATAGTCATTTACATGACGGAAAAACGATACACCGGGAGCCGAGGAGGCAATAAAACCCTGCATGAAATCCGCAATAGTTTCGTATTTCTCCGGCAGCGGAGGATACGGAGTTCCGGCAGGCAGATAATTCTGATCAAACCCGATACCCTGAACCGTTAGGTGGTTTTCAACGATATTCTCAAGCAATTCCCTTTTCGGATCAGCTGTCTTAAACACAAAGCCGGCAGGGACAGGGGCCGGATAGTAATGCAGATCTTTCGGATCAATGCCGACATACCACGAATTCATCAGTTCCGTCCGCTGATCCTTCGGCAGGAAATCGA
>JAHEMX010000260.1 GCA_024643445.1 Desulfobulbaceae bacterium
AATTTTTTCTCAGATCGAGACATTTTAAGAAAATCAAGCGGAGCCATATACCTAATATTGCGAGCATTGATTTTCAGAAAATAACGCAGAGATGGGGAAAAAGGGCATAATCCGACAGGTTCCTAGCCGACCAGGTAACGGGTACGTTTTCTCTCTTAAAAACGAGTCCTTTCAGAAGAATGCAGAAAAAAATATTTATTGAATCACTGGCCGAGGGCGATCAGCTGGAAGAGCTGTTTATGGTTAAAAGCATGCGGCGCGGCGAAACGCGGGCCGGTAAGCCCTATCTGTCCCTGACCTTTTCCGACAGGAGCGGCGAGATCGGCGGTCCGGCCTGGGATCACGTGGACACCCTTGAGAAGCTCTGTGTCCCCGGCACGGTGGTCAAGGTGCGGGGGCTGGTGCAAAACTATCGAGACAGGCTGCAGCTCAAGGTGGATGCGGTTGACGCCGCTGACAGCTCCGAATACACCATTGATGCTTTTGTTGCCGCGAGTCAGCGGGATTCCGGGAGCATGCAGTCAGAACTGGAATTTTTGATCAGCAGCGTCGGGGATCCTTTTATCGGGAAACTGCTTGAGCGGATCTTCCTGGTCAGTGATGCCGGTGAATATTTCCACACGGCGCCGGCAGCAAAAGGAATCCATCATGCCTATCTGGGCGGCCTGCTGGAACATTCCCTGTCGATGGCCACGGTCGCTTCAATGCTGGCCGGCCATTATCCTGGAATTGATCGCGACCTTCTTGTTGCCGGTGCGCTCCTGCATGATATCGGCAAGATAGAGGAACTCAACAGTGATGTCGGCGTGATTGACTACACCGATGTCGGGCGGTTAAAAGGCCATCTGGTCATCGGCTGTGAGCTGGTGGGGCGCATGGCCCGGGAAATCAGGGATTTTCCACTCGATCGACTGACTCATCTTCAGCATCTCGTCCTCAGCCACCATGGCAGGCAGGAGTTTGGTTCGCCGGTGGTACCCATGACAGCCGAGGCACTCCTGCTGAGTTTTATCGATGATATGGACTCAAAGATGAATCTTGTCGAGCAGCTGAGCCGGAAAGTGAAGTCGGAATCGGTGCAATGGAGCGACTATCAGCGCAGTCTTGAGCGCTACATCCTGCTGAAGCCATTGCTGGCTCAGGGCGATTCCTCTGACCCCGCGGCAAGTGCTGACACTCCAGCAAAAAAGCAGCGAAGCCTGTTTTAATCCCACGGTACCCAAGATGCTTGTCGCGAAAAAACCTTTAACCTCGTACGCAACATTACGCGGTCAGCAGAAAGCCAAAAAGATAGTATCCCGCATGTATCATTCCGGCAGGCTTTCCCATGCCTACCTGTTTCGCGGCCCGGACGGGGTTGGCAAACGGCTTTGTGCAAACCTTTTTGCGGCTCATCTTAATTGTGAAAATCCCGCTGCTGACGGTGGTTGCGGCGAGTGCTCCTCCTGCCGCAAATATCTCTCCGGCAACCACCCGGACATTACCGTTATTGGTCCCGAAAATGGAACCATAAAGATAGACAGGATCCGGGAGCTGTGCCGTTCTCTCACCTACCCCCCTTATGAATCCGCCATTCGGGTTGTGGTCCTGGAAGACATTCATACCATGCGCCTCGAGGCTGCCAACAGTCTGCTCAAAACGCTCGAGGAGCCGCCGGAGAATAATGTGCTTATTCTTACGGCTGAAGTGAGCAGGGATATCCTGCCCACCATTATTTCACGCTGCCAAATTGTGCCGTTTTACGGGCTGAGCATTGAAGAGACGACCGAGGTTCTTGCAGCGCACCTGGCAGAGATGGATGGCGGTGAGGCTGCTATGCTGGCTAAACTCAGTGACGGCAGTCCCGGCAAGGCCTTGTTCCTGAAACAGAAAAATCTGGTTGATACCTGGTGCCGGGTGCGCCGGATCCTGGAGGTCGACGAGGAAGAGGCCGATGCCTCCATCGGCTCGCTTCTTGCGGCTGCAGAGGAGATCGCCTTGCTCAAGGACGATCTCGCTGCCTTGCTGGGTTTAATGCGGATCTGGGCGTGTGACAGTGCCGTTCGGGCCACGACAGCGAGACAAAGAAATGAACAGCTTGCCCGGCTGGCTGCTCTCGACCGGGCCGAGCGCTCTCTGGCCCGGAACTGTAATCGTACACTGGTCTGTGAAGTCCTCCTTTTTAATTTACAATCCCCCTTCCCTAGGGTATCTTCATAGGTTTGACCTTAGAGAGGATTGTGTGGAATAAAGATGGTTTAGATATGATGAATCAGCAAGAAGGATCACCTGAAGTAAAGATACCACCAGAGACGTCACGGGAGTTTTACCGGGTCAGGTTTCGACCTGACGGTCAGGAGTTTACCGCCGCAGCAAACAGTTTGAATCTGAACCGGGACGACCGGGTGATGATCAAGACGGATCACGGCCTTGAACCGGCTCTGGTCTTTGGTTCGGCCCCCGCCAATCCTGCACCGGAGTCAACGCGCAATGTCAGCTACGAAATCTCGAGAAAGCCGACCCCGGAGGAGGAAAGCCGTTATCAGAATCTTCCCGGGCATGAATCATCGGCCTTTGAGACCTGCACCCGGTTGATCGAAAAGCATGAACTGGTGATGCGGTTGATCCGGGTGGAAAAATATTTTAACGGCAGTAAAATGATCTTCTATTTTACCGCCGACAGCAGGGTCGATTTTCGAGCTCTGGTCAAGGATCTGGTTCAGGAATTTCGCACGAGGGTTGAGATGCGGCAGGTCGGTGTTCGCCATGAAACCAAAATGATCGGCGGCATGGGCATCTGCGGGAGGGAACTCTGCTGCTGCTCGTTCATGAAGAAGTTTGATTCCGTCTCAATAAAAATGGCCAAGGAGCAGGATTTGCCCTTGAATCCGACCAAAATTTCCGGCGTCTGCAACCGTCTTCTCTGCTGTCTGACCTATGAGTACGATACCTATCGCTTTCAGCGCAAGGGTATGCCGAAGGTTGGTCGAAAGATAAAGATACAGAATGAGATCTACCGGGTACGGAGGCAAATCCCGCTCAAGCAGTCCATCGTCGTTGGCAACAGTGCTAATGAAGAGAAGGTTCTGCGAAAAGATGAATGGCGCGCAGGTGAACTGGTCCAGGGGGAAAAAACGGTGAAGAAACCGGTAAGGTCAAGCCACGATGAGCCACATTCCGGAGTCGTCGAAGATGAATGATAAGGATCACTGAAATCAGATACCTATGACTGTTTACATTACAACCCCGATCTATTACGTCAACGCCCAGCCCCATCTTGGTCATGCTTATACCACGATAGTGGCGGACACCTACAGCCGCTTTCGCCGGTTATGCGGCGATACGGTGCGGTTTCAAACCGGCACGGATGAACATGGCGACAAGATTATTGAGGCGGCGGCGCGGGAAAACGTCGAGCCGCGTGAATACGTAGACCGGATTTCCGGGATGTTCCTGAACACCTGGCCCTTGTTGGATATTGCTTATGACAACTTTATCAGAACAACGGAGAGCTATCATATAAAGACCGTACAGCATATCCTGCAGAAGGTGCATGCATCAGGCGATATTTATTTTGCTGAGTACAGTGGTCTCTACTGTACCGGTTGTGAGCGGTTTTTGATTGAGAGGGAGCTTGAATCCGGCAAGTGTCCCGATCATCAGGTGGAACCGAAAGAGATCACCGAACAGAACTACTTCTTCAGAATGTCCCGTTATCAGCAGCAGTTGATTGATCATATCAATACGCATCCGGAGTTCATCACACCCGAGCGCTACCGCAACGAGGTTCTCTCTTTCTTGAGTGAACCGCTGGAAGATTTATGCATTTCACGGCCGACCAGCCGGCTCAACTGGGGAATCCCGCTGCCGTTCGATGAAAATTTTGTGACCTATGTCTGGTTTGATGCGCTGATTAATTATCTCAGCGGTATCGGTTATCCCGACGGTCAGGAGTTCGCTCCATTCTGGCGCGGAGCCGAGCACCTGATTGCCAAGGATATTCTCAAACCGCATGCGATCTACTGGCCGACCATGCTTCTTTCCGCCGGCATTCCGCTGTATAAAAAACTGCACGTGCATGGCTACTGGAACGTCGATGAGACTAAGATGTCCAAGAGTATCGGTAATGTTATCAGGCCGGCCGAGCTCGTTGAGGAATACGGCATCGACACCTTGCGTTACTTTACCCTGCGGGAAATGTCCTTCGGTCTGGATGCCTCGTTCAGCCGGGATGCCATCATTGCCCGGAAGAATGCAGATCTTGCCAATGATCTTGGAAACCTCTTCAGTCGCAGTGTAGCCATGATCGAAAAGTATTGCGGCGGTATGATTCCGGCTGCAGAGACAGCTGATGGTGGTGACGGATCGCTGATGGAAAGTGGACTTAAAATGCTCAGCAGCTATCGCCTTAACATGGAGGAGTTCCAGTTTCATCGGGGGCTCCAGGCAGTCTGGGAGTTTGTTGGAGAAGCCAATCGTTATATTGTCAGGAATGAACCGTGGGCGCTTGCCAAAGACAGCTCGCAGAAAAAGCGGTTGGCGGCAGTACTCTATGAGTTGGCGGAAAGCCTGAGGTTGCTCACGCTGGTATTAAAACCGGTCATGCCGCGGACTGCGGCCAAAATGCAGCTTGGTCTCGGTCTGGCAGAAGATGACGCCATGATGCAGAATCTTGATGCCGGAGGGAAATGGGGGCTTTTGTCGCCGGGAACCTCTTTGCGGCGGATTGAAAACCTGTTCCCCCGCAGCGAAACGGCGAAACGCGGCAGTACTGCAGAAGATACCGTGAAGCAGCAGTGTTCCGCTGCCGCCGGGAAAGATAACCGGAAAAAAGCAGATGATAGTGCGATGATATCCTTTGAGCAGTTCAAGGACATGGAACTGCGCGTCGCCAGGATTGTTGCCGCGGAGCCGGTGGCAAAGTCCGATCGTCTGCTCAAACTCACGGTCGAGGCACCGGAAAAACGCACCATTGTTGCCGGGATCGCACTATCTTACCGGCCCGAAGATGTCATCGGCATGAAGGTGATTATTGTCGCCAACCTGAAACCGGCCAAGCTGATGGGGATTTTGTCCCAGGGCATGGTGCTGGCGGCAAAAACGAAGGATGAGGACGGTGCGGAGCGCTTCGTGCTGTCCAGTGTTGCAGGGGATGCTGAGCCGGGAAGCCGGGTGGCCTGATCAAGTGGAGATGCTATGTTTGTCTTTGGAAATTTTATGATGGCGTTTGCCGGAATTGTCGATTTTCTGCTTACCGCCTATATGTGGATAATCATTGGAAGGGCGGTGATCTCCTGGGTGAATGCTGATCCGTATAACCCGATTGTCCGCTTTCTCTATGAGGTGACAGAGCCTCTTCTCGGCCGGATCAGGAGGTTTTTGCCGATCAGTATGGCTGGTGTTGATCTGTCACCGGTTATTCTCATCGTTGTGATCATGTTTTTGCAGAGTTTTTTAGTGCCGACGCTGAGGCAATTGGCTCAGGGCATTGGCTGACATAACTTCATTTTCTGATAAAACGTTTCTGAAGCAAAAGGGGGCCGGATATGGCGATTACTCCGCAGGCGATCAAGGATCAGGAATTCCAGTCGAAATTCAGGGGATATGATACGGTCGAGGTAAAGGCCTATCTTGAACTGGTGGCAGAGGAATTTTTCGAACTCCTGGAGAAGATGAGACAGCAGGAACAGGAAATAGTCGACCTCGTGCAGGCAAAAGAGCTGGGCGAAGAGATCAAAAAGAGACTCGAAGATGATATCGAGGCCTCGCAAAGAACGCTCGATGAGCTGCGCAAGGATCTTGCCGAGCGTGATGAAAAAAT
>JAHEMX010000261.1 GCA_024643445.1 Desulfobulbaceae bacterium
ATCCTTGAGAAAACAGAACTGTTCGCCCGATCGATTGGGGCTGATACGGATATTGTCGAAAAAGAGATGTACACCTTTGTCGACAAGCAGGTAACCATGCGTCCGGAAGCGACGGCCTCATTGTTACGTGCCTATATAGAACACAGTATGCACGTGGAAAAGCCGGTTCAGCGTCTCTTTACGATCGGTCCGATGTTCCGTCATGAACGGCCGCAGAAAGGCAGGCTGCGCCAGTTTCACCAGATGGATGTCGAGGTGCTTGGTTCGGCCAACCCTCGAGTTGACGCGGAACTGATGGCCATGGGCTCTCTGCTGTTCGCGGAACTCGGCATACCGGTAAGTCTTGAGGTGAACTCGCTTGGTTGTCCGCAATGCCGGCCTTCGTACCGTGGTTTGCTGTTGGAATTCATCAGCAGCCGATTGGCTCTTCTCTGCGAGGACTGCAAACGCCGGAGTCAGACAAACCCGCTCCGGGTACTTGACTGCAAGAACCCGGGGTGCCGGAAACAGGTTGCAGCGGCACCGTCAATGGTTGAACATCTCTGCTCCGATTGTGACGAGCACTTCTCAGCCGTCCGGGCCGGTCTTGATCAGCTTGCTGTCGCCTATTCGCTGAATAAATTTATGGTGCGCGGGCTTGACTATTATGTCAGGACTACCTTCGAGTTTGTCACCGACGAGCTTGGAGCACAATCCGCCGTCTGTGCCGGGGGCAGATACGATGGTCTGATCGAGATGCTTGGTGGCGGTAAAACGCCGGGAATCGGTTTTGCGATGGGCATTGAACGGTTGGTGTTGCTTGTCCAGCAGCACCGTGGCAAGCCGGGAGCAGAGGGAGGAATTGATCTTTTTCTTGCCGGGCTTGGTCCGGCTGCATCCGAATACTGTTTTCAGCTCATGCATGAGTTGCGCAAGGCCGGGCTGCGGATTGACATGGACCATGAGGGCAGAAGCCTCAAGAGCCAGATGAAGCTGGCCGATAGAACCGGCGCCGTCCATGTCCTGATCGTAGGCGACAAGGAACTTGAGCAGGGCAAAGGATTGCTGCGCAATATGGAGACCCGGGAGCAGGTTGAACTGGTCCTGGAAACGGCACCAATCCTGGCAGCATTCAGATAAAAATATCGTTGCAGCTCCTGCTGGTTCCAGTGTGGACCGGCACGGGCGGCAACACAGATAATACGAGGGCTTTCGCCCCGTTAATGAGCAACTATTATGGACTCGATGGGTATACAACGCAGGACACATCATTGCAATGAGCTGGGTCTTGCCCAGGTAGGTGAGCGGGTAACGCTGATGGGCTGGGTTCTTCGCCGGCGTGATCATGGCGGTGTTATTTTTATTGACCTTCGTGACCGGGAAGGGGTGACCCAGATCGTCTTCAACCCCGAGATTAACCCTGACGTCCATGCCGAGGCCCACCGGCTGCGCAGCGAATGGGTTGTTGCCGTCACGGGCAAAGTAGAGCCACGGCCCGGTGAGATGGCGAATCCGAAACTGGTGACCGGAGAGATCGAAGTGCTGATCGATGACCTGACCATTTTCAATACCAGTGAAACGCCACCGTTCCCGCTGGACGAGGATAGCGAGGTGTCCGACAACCTGCGGCTGCAGTATCGTTATCTTGATTTGAGAAAACCGGAAATGAGTGCGAACCTGATAGCACGTCACAAGGCCGTGCAAACGATCAGGAACTACCTGAACGATAAAGGTTTTCTGGATATAGAAACCCCGATGCTGACCAAGTCCACCCCGGAAGGAGCGCGCGACTATCTGGTTCCGAGCCGGGTGAATGGCGGCAGGTTCTACGCCTTGCCGCAATCTCCCCAGCTTTTTAAACAGCTGCTGATGGTAGCCGGCATGGACCGTTATTACCAGATCGTCAAATGCTTCAGGGATGAGGATTTACGCGCGGATCGACAGCCGGAGTTTACCCAGATCGATATGGAGATGTCTTTTGTCGATGAAGAGCAGATCATTGAGACCGTGGAAGGGATGATCTCCCTGCTGTTCAGGGAAACCCTCGGTCTGCAGATTGTGCTGCCGATAAAGCGGATCAGCTATGATGAATCGATGAGCCGTTTCGGCACAGACCGCCCTGATGTCCGGTTTGGCATGGAATTGGTCGATCTGACGGAAATTGCGGCCGAGTGCGAGTTCAAGGTGTTCAGGGGCGCGGCAGACAAGGGCGGTACGGTAAGGGGCCTAAACGCCAAAGGCTGTGGCTCCTTTTCCCGCAAAGAGCTTGACGACCTGACCGAATTTGTGCTGCAGTTCGGTGCCAAGGGACTTGCCTGGGTGAAGGTGAAAGAGCATGGTGAATGGCAGTCTCCCATTGCCAAATTCTTTTCCGAAGCAGAACGGCAGCGGATCGCTGCGGCCCTTGGCGCGTCTCCCGGCGATCTGCTGTTTTTCGGGGCGGATCAGGCCGCTGTTGTTTTCCAGGTGCTCGGTGAACTTCGTGTCGAACTTGGCCGGAGGTTGGGACTGCTTGATAAAAAGAACTTTACCTTTACCTGGATCACCGACTTCCCGCTTGTTGGGTATGATGAAAAGGAACAGCGTTACCAGGCCCTGCACCACCCGTTCACCTCGCCACGCGTTGAGGATATCGACAAACTGGAGACGGACCCTGGTGCCGTTTACAGCCGGGCCTATGACCTGGTGCTCAACGGCACGGAGATTGGCGGCGGTTCCATTCGTATCCACAACAGGGATCTGCAGATGAGAGTGCTCAAGATGCTTTCCATCCCGGAAGAGGAAGCCCTGGAAAAATTCGGTTTTCTCCTTCGGGCGCTTGAGTTTGGCGCTCCCCCCCATGGCGGTATCGCTTTTGGTCTTGACCGGCTCATGATGCTGATCACCGGCAGTGATTCCATACGGAATGTGATTGCCTTTCCGAAGACGCAGAAGGCGACCTGTCCCCTGACCGACGCCCCGTCCAAGGTTGCCAGAAGGCAGTTGACCGAATTGCATATAAGGCCGGACTGGAAGGAATAATCTCTTGACCCGGTCGGGCAAGCCATGCCCGTTTTACTACCAGCCGTAGCGTGCCAGTTGCGTTAAAAACAGATAGCTGCCTGTCAGAAACAGGCAGCTGATAAAGAGCGTGGCGCCGCCGGTTATCAGGATCTCACGGCGGTCGGGAAGTTCGGCTCTGATTTTCTCCTTCAGTTTTTTCGCCAGCGTACCATCATTCTCTCTTCTCACCAGCCGCGATAACAGTTCAGCAAAAAAAGGTTGCGCGGTCATCTCCAGGGTCTGCTTCATAGCTTCCTCCTCTTGTTTGGTTATTGAGGAGCAGTATAGATACCGCGGGGTATCACAGAGTGAGTACCCCCTGCACTTTTTTTGAAAAACTCGAAATTTTCCTCCTGGGTAGCCGGAACGATCAGCGAAAACAAGGCGCCCTGCGATGCGGAGGCTAGGAGCCTGTCGAAATAGTGCAATTTTTTCTCAGATCAAGGCATTGCAAGAAAATCAAGGGGAGCCATGTTATTGATATTAAGATCATTAATTTTCTTGCAATAACGTGTAGATGGGGGAAAAGGGCTTTCTCCGACAGGCTCCTAGCTTTAATGATGAACTTGCGCTATTATCCATTGGCCTGTCAGGGATAAAATGGTTGCACTGATTCAGGTTCGGCATGACCATGATTCCCGCAGCCCCCTTTGGGTGATCGATCAGGCCGGGCGGCCCGGGTGATCCCCGTGTTACCGGGCATCTCGAAGCAGTGATGTCCGTTAGAACACAATGGATGAACAGATGTCGGTTGAAACGTTTAAAATCGTTGCCCTCGCTGCAATTTTTTTCACCGGCCTCGGTGGCGGGCTTCTGTCCCGCTTCCTGGCGGCCGGCGAGCGGAGCGAGTGGCTCTTCACCATGGGCAATGCCTTTGCCGGAGGCATTTTTCTGGGAGCCGGCGTTATTCATATGCTGCCCGATGCCCGCGCCGGTTTCGAGGCACTGTTGGGAGATCCTGCCTATCCCTGGTTTGCGCTTGTCTGTGCCGTTGGTTTCCTGTTCATACTTTTTCTTGAAAAAGTCTGTTTTCCTCATGAGCACAAGGATGGGCTGCCGGCGGCGGCAGTTCCGGGGAACAGGACGCTTTATCCTTACCTGCTGCTGTTGATTCTCTCCATTCATTCGATAATCACCGGCGTTGCGCTGGGTACTGAAAGCCGCATCATGCAGGCGGCGGTGATCATGATAGCTGTTCTTGCTCATAAAGGAACCGCCGCTTTTGCGCTCGGGGTGAGTATGCTGCGCACCTCCATGCCCCCACCGCGCTTTAACCGCCTGATCGTTTTATTTTCCTGCATGACACCGCTCGGGATTCTTCTGGGAATCTGGGTCATGTCCGCGGTAACCGGTCGGACTGCCCAGATCTTTGAGGCTCTGTTTGATGCACTGGCGGCGGGCACCTTTCTCTATGTTGCGGTGGTGGATATTATCGATGTGGAGTTTTCTCATCACCATAGTCAATGGCTCAAGTTTGGCCTTGTGGCACTGGGCCTGGGACTGATGGCGGTGGTTGCCATCTGGACATGAGCACTGACGGCGGCTGAGAACATTGCAGCGAGTGTTCACCTGGTAGTATCGCTGTGAACGATTTGTCAGTTTAAATAATACAATTTCTGTATCATTCCTGTTTGATGGAGAAATATTCATGAACGCCTGGCTGGAACTGAACCTTAAAACCTGGATACAAATCGGAGGAATTATGAGAAGCGTTATCTTGCTGAGTGTGTGTATGCTGTTGTTCTCTTTACCGGCGGGTGCGCGGGAGATCGCTGCCGTTGATGTGCCGGAGACGGTGGTTCAGACAAATGGTACGACCCTGCAATTGAACGGGGCGGGTATCCGTTCAAAGTTTTTTTTCAAAATCTATATAGCTGCACTCTATCTTGAAAAAATCAGTCCTGATGCGGCGCTGGTACTTGAAAGCGACGGCGGAAAACGAATGGCCATGCATTTTCTCTATGACGAAGTGGGCAAAGATGACCTGGTTGAAGCGTGGAATGACGGTTTTGCAGGAAACGGCAGCCCGGCCCAGCTGGCTGATTTATCCGGGCAGATAGCAGCATTCAACGCACTTTTTGAAACGGTTAAATCAGGCGACAGCATCATACTTGATTATATCCCCGGGGCCGGGACGTCCGTTACGATACGGGGTGAAAACAAAGGGAGTATTGCCGGAAAACCGTTTAACGACCTGCTGCTTTCCATCTGGCTGGGCAAGGAGCCGGTGAGCGGGGATCTTCGGGATAATCTCCTGGGCAAATAGGCCCGGTCGCCGCCGCTTTCTGCCGTCAGCCTTTTTGTCGGAGCGCTACCGATTCTTCGCGCTCCGCGGTCGTGACGACCTGCGCGGCTGTCGGCAAAGCGTTTCATCTCCGGGTCGGTAATCTGCCTGAATCCGGCCAGGAGATGCAACGGATGCTCGTTTTCTCCCTCGAAAATAGTCGAGACCAAGCCGCAGGCAAGATGCGGACGGGGCTTCCCGGCAATGACGATACCCTTACAGCTCGGGTGCCCCTTTCGGTATGACGCAGGCAAAGACGAAATCGGCAGCGGAGGCATTGCGCAGCTGGTGCTCTTCATTCCCCGGCACAAAGATAACCGCTCCGGCCTTGACATCGACCCACTTCCCGTCTTGCCAGACCTGTCCTGCCCCAGAATGAATGAGAATTTCGTGCTCCCAGGCATGAGAATGACGCGGCGTAAATCCCTCCGGGGCTATGGTGAAGATTCTCATACAGAAATTGAGTGCATTGTCTTGCTGGCCGATAACGACTC
>JAHEMX010000262.1 GCA_024643445.1 Desulfobulbaceae bacterium
GTTTCAGACATCCTTCGTTGAGAGGAATCTCATCATCGACGAGGGTTCTAAACACATAAAGAACGGCGGCCCGGCAGACGGCCAGCGGTGCATTATAGTTGCCCGGATTCTGCGGGGAGGTTCCGGTGAAATCGATTACCGCTTCCCGGTTTTCCCGGTCAACCTTGATAGACACAGCGATTTGCAGACCGCCATCCAGCTGATTGATGAAGCTGCCGTCTTTGAGGACATCAAGAACCCGCCGGACAGATTCTTCAGCATTATCCTGGACGTGTCTCATATAGGCGTGCACGACATCGAGACCAAATTGTTCGACCATCTTCCGCAATTCCTGAACACCCGTTTCATTGGCGGCGATCTGGGCAGTAAGATCAGCCATGTTCTGATCGATATTTCGGCAGGGATAGCGGCCTGAGCCAAGCAGTTCACGGGTCTGTCGATCCCGCAGAAGGCCGTTGTCAACGAGCAGAAAATTATCGATCAGCACCCCTTCTTCATCGATATGCGTGCTGTCAGGCGGAGAAGAACCCGGTGTCCGGCCGCCGATATCGGCATGATGCCCCCGGGACCCGGCATAAAAGAGTACATCCTCTCCCTTTTCATCAAATACCGGCGTAATAACGGTGACATCAGGCAGGTGTGTACCGCCGTTATAGGGCGCATTCAGCATATAAACCGAACCGGGCCTCATGGTATCACGGTTTTCCCTGATGACGGTCTGCACCGAGTCGCTCATGGAGCCGAGATGCACCGGCACATGCGGCGCATTGGCGACCAGTTCACCCCGACTGTTGAAAATGGCACAGGAAAAATCCAGCCGCTCCTTGATATTCACCGAGTAGGAGGTGTTGGCAAGGGTTGCCCCCATCTGCTCGGCGATAGACATGAAGAGATTATTAAAGACTTCAAGCATCACCGGGTCGACATGGGTGCCAACCGCCTCGGCCCGTGGTCGGGGGAGATAGCGTTCCAGAAGCAGGTGCCTGCGCTCGTTGAGGTGTGCCTGCCAGCCCGGTTCAAGCACCACGGTACCCGTTTTCTCCAGAATGATTCCCGGTCCCTGTACCGATTGCAACGGTAACAGCATCTCCCGTTCAAATAGTGGTGTCAGGTGCCAACTGCCGCCCATAAAGACATTTACCTGATCAACCGGTTCCGGCTGTTTATCCGTCCGCCTGCCGTCGATAACCTCATCATTTACGGAATCGGCTCGACCAATGGCCTCTATGGCGACCGCTTCAACCACCAATCCCCGTTCCCGGGCGATAAAACCAAAACGCTGCCGGTGTGCCTGCTCAAAGGCCGACCTCATCTCACCGGCACTGCCGAAATCAACGGGAAGAAAACTGTCTGTTCCCTCGTAACGGACATGCACCTTGCGCACGAGAGTGATTCGGCTCTTATCCATACCCTGTGACTGCAATTCGAGACAGGCATCTTTTTCCCGGGGAGAGCTCAGTGTCTCAATGACGCTGACAGCCGTTTCATCCAGCGGTTTTTCTACCTGGACCTCCCTCATGGCGGTGATATCGGCAAGTCCCATACCATAGGCGGAGAGAACGCCGGCAAACGGGTGCAGGAATATCCGGGTCATGCCGAGTGCGTCGGCAACAAGACAGGCATGCTGCCCGCCGGCACCGCCAAAACAGTTCAAGGTATAGCGAGTGACGTCATAGCCCCGCTGCACCGAGATTTTTTTGATGGCATTTGCCATATTCTCCACCGCAATACGTAAAAATCCGTCTGCGACCTGCTCCGGCGACTGAAGTCCGGTACCGGTCGATCCGGCTATGACATCGGCCAGATCACCAAATCGATCAACGACGACCTGGTAGTCAAGCGGCTCATCGGCGGCAGGACCAAAGACAGGCGGGAAATGGCCCGGCTGAATCTTACCGAGCATGACGTTGCAGTCGGTGACGGTCAGCGGACCGCCGCGCCGGTATGAGGCCGGCCCCGGGTTGGCGCCGGCGGAATCGGGGCCGACCCGATAGCGGGAACCGTCAAAATGCAGTATCGAACCGCCACCGGCCGCAACCGTGTGTATATGCATCATCGGTGCGCGCATCCGTACTCCGGCTACCATGGTTTCAAAACTCCGCTCATAACTGCCGTCAAAGTGAGCCACATCGGTTGAAGTCCCACCCATATCAAAACCGATAAGCTTACGGTAGCCGCTCATTTCGGCGGTCTTTACCATGCCGACCACACCGCCGGCAGGTCCTGAAAGGATGGCATCCTTGCCCTGGAACATCCGTGCATCGGTAAGTCCGCCATTGGACTGCATGAACATCAACCGCGATGCCCGTTCTCCCTGGGCGCCGAGGTCCCCGGCAATTTGATCGACATAGCGGCGCAAGATGGGAGACAGGTAGGCATCAACTACGGTGGTATCACCGCGCGGAACCAGCTTCATCAATGGACTGACCTCATGGCTGGTCGATACCTGGGAAAAGCCGATGGCGCGCGCAACGGCGGCTATTCGCTGCTCGTGGTCGGGATAACGGTAGCCGTGCATACAGACGATTGCTACCGCGCGAATCCCCTTCCGGTAGGCCGGCAGAAGGATCTGATGGACAACCTCTTCATTTAGCGGGGTGAGGATTGTGCCGTTTGCCGCAACCCGTTCCTCCACCTCAACAACTGCTTCATACAGCATCTCAGGCAGGATGATATGTCTTGCAAAAAGATGTGGTCGGCTCTGGGTACCGATGCGGAGTGCATCACCAAAACCCCGGGTGATGGCGAGCAGGGTGCGGTCACCCGTCCTTTCGAGCAGCGCATTGGTGGCGACCGTGGTACCCATCTTGACATGTTCGATAAGCTTGCCGGGAATGGAGTCATCCTTATTCAATCCCAATAAATCCCTCATACCCTGTAAGGCCGCATCACGATATTGCTCAGGATTTTCAGACAGCAGCTTATGGGTCAGAACCGCACCATCGGGGGTTCTCGCCACGATATCGGTGAACGTGCCGCCACGATCGACCCATATTTTCCACATTCCATCTGATTTTGCCTGCATCTGAACACCTGACTGTCTCTGACATTACAACGATTTTTTATCGACAAAACGATACTATAGCGACATACTGCCACCGGCATGAAAGAAAATCAAGCGCTTATTCAGTGCATTTTCTGGCCTTTTCATGGTAGTTATTCAGGCGGGCAGTTCCCTGTCTCACCCGTCAACCCTAAACAAGAGGTAAGGATCATGAAGCAGATAAAACGATTAGTATTCAGCCTGATCGGCCTGATGCTGTGTGCTTTCACCAGCAGTTTTGCAGCAACTGACTTTGTTACCTGGGATATGCCGACGCCCTATCCTGACAAGACCTTTCACACCCAGAATATTATTGAGTTTGCCGCTGAGGTAAAACAGCTTACCGGCGGCAAACTGGCGATAAAAGTCCATTCGGCAGGTTCGCTCTTCAAGCATCCGGAGATCAAGAATGCGGTAAGGGGCGGTCAGGTGCAGATCGGTGAGTTCTTTCTTTCACTGCTGTCCAACGAAAATGCGGTTTTCGGGGCAGATTCCCAGCCTTTTCTGGCAACGAATTATGATGAGGCCATGAAATTGTGGGTCGCCCAGGAACCGATAATCGAACCGCTGCTCAAGGCCCAGATGCTCCAGCCGCTCTTCGCCGTCGCCTGGCCGCCCCAGGGCTTGTATACCAAAAAAGAAATCAAGAGTGTCGATGACCTTAAAGGTCTCAAATTCAGGACCTATAATGCAACCCTGGAAAAATTCGCCAATGTGGTCGGAGCCGCGCCAACCCAGGTTGAGGTTCCTGATATTCCCCAAGCCTTCGCCACGGGACAGGTTGAGGCGATGATCACCTCTTCATCTACCGGAGCCAATTCCAAGGCCTGGGATTTCGTCGAATATTTCACGGACATTCAGGCCTGGCTGCCGAAGAATATCGTTGTTGTGAACCGCCGTGAATTCAACAAACTCGATGCCGAGGTACAGAAGTCGGTGCTGGAGGCTGCAAAAAAGGCAGAAATACGCGGCTGGGAGATGAGCAAAAAGGAAAACGCTGCACAGATCGCCCTATTGAAAGAAAATGGCATGAAAGTCATGCAGCCGAGTGAAGAACTCATGAAGGGGTTGAAGGAAGTTGGTAATCAGATGCTGGATGAATGGAAAAAAACGGCAGGAACAGAGGGCGAAGAACTGTTGAAAAAATATTATAACTGAGCTGCTCTTTCGGGAGCGGTTTGACCGCCGCTCCCGCCTCTATCCCTTTTCTTTACCGTCCAGGCAGCAATGAGAAAAGCTCTCGACGCCATCTATCTGGCCAGCGGTTGGCTGGCGGCCGGATTTATTGCAGCCATCTGCGCCATTGTTGTCGTGCAGGTCGGCCTTAACCTGATTGACCGGGTCAGCGCCATCGTCACCGGTACAGCTATTGGCTTGACTATTCCTTCCTACGCCGATTTCACCGGCTTCTTTCTCGCCTCCGCTTCGTTCCTCGCCCTGGCTCACACGCTGCGACAAGGCAGCCATATACGGGTGACGCTGCTGCTGTCGTATCTTCCTGAAAAAGCGGGGAGGGTGCTGGAATTCTGGTGTATCCTCGTTGCGGCAGCCATATCCTGCTATTTCACCTGGTATACCGGCCTCCTTGTCCGGGATTCGTTCATCTTCCATGATCTCTCTCCGGGTATGATCGCTGTGCCGCTGTGGATACCGCAAACCGGAATGCTGGTTGGCCTGGCTATCCTGTCTATTGCCCTTGTTGACCAGTTCGTCGGCCTCGTTGGCGGAAATAAGCCGGATTATCTGGCCGTAGCCGAAGTTCTCCGGCAAGAACATGCAGCCCAGAAACAAAAGCAACCGGAACGATCGGGAGATTCAGGTGCCTGAGATAAGCATGATCCTTATTTTACTCGGGGTTCTGCTTGCCCTGCTGGCCAGCGGGATATGGGTGGCCTTCTCCCTGCTTGCCGTCGGCATGGCCGGCATTCATTTCTTTTCGGGCGCGCCGCTGGGAAATGTCCTGGCGACCACCAGCTGGGGGGCAAGCAACAGCTGGGCTCTTGCCGCCCTGCCCCTTTTCATCTGGATGGGAGAGATCCTGTTTCGCTCGCGACTGGCCGAGGACATGTTTACCGGACTCTCGCCCTGGCTGACCAGACTGCCGGGCAGACTGCTGCATGTCAATATCTTCGGCTGCGCCATCTTCGCCGCTGTTTCAGGTTCGTCTGCCGCCACGGCCGCCACCATCGGTAAAATGTCGATTCCGGAACTCGAGCGGCGCAGGTATCCTCGGAAAATGGTGATCGGCACACTGGCCGGTTCGGCAACGCTCGGTTTACTGATCCCACCCTCGATCATCCTGATCGTCTACGGTGTCGCGACCGAACAATCCATCGCGCGCCTGTTCATAGCAGGTATCCTGCCCGGCTTCCTGCTGGTTGGTCTCTTTGTCAGCTATGTGGCAATCTGGTCGCTTTATAACCGGGAACTCATCCCCGGGGACAGAGAACACATCTCCTTTGGTGAAAAGCTGAAACGCTCAAAACGGCTGATCCCGATCCTTATGCTGATCAGTGGGGTGATCGGATCGATCTACGCGGGCATCGCCTCTCCGACCGACGCTGCCGCGGTCGGTGTGCTGTTGAGTCTGGTGTTATCCAAAATGAGCGGAACGCTGAACAGACAGACCTTCCTCGACGCATTGATGGGCGCCACCAAGACCTCCTGCATGATCGCCTTTATACTTGCCGGTGCCGCCTTTTTAACGGTGGCAATGGGATTCACCGGGATTCCGCGAATGCTCGCCACCTGGA
>JAHEMX010000263.1 GCA_024643445.1 Desulfobulbaceae bacterium
CTGTGCAGTATGTAATACCATTTCCGAACCAACAATGGAACGTGATCCTCTATGGCTTCGTTGATTTTTATCGGTCTGCTATCCGGCCTCTTCTTCAGCTCTACCTTTATTCTTAACCGCCTCATGAGCCTGGAAGGAGGGCACTGGGTATGGTCTGCCTCGCTGCGTTATGCTTTCATGATCATCTACCTGCTGATCTTCCTTGCTGTTTTCCAGGGGAGAAGAGTTCCCTGGCTTGTCTTCAAACAGTTTATCAGGAACTGGCTGTTCTGGGTTATTGCCGGAAGCATTGGTTTTGGCGGTTTTTACTCCCTGATCTGCTTCAGTGCCGATTATGCTCCCGGGTGGGTCGTTGCCGCCACCTGGCAGCTTACCATAATTGCCACGCTGTTCGTGTTAACCGCTTTCGGCAGATCCTTTCCAAAGAAAATCTGGGGTTTTTCGTTGCTGATTTTTATCGGTGTGCTGCTGGTGAACACGAGCCATGTTGACAGGCTGGATGTCGGACAACTATTCCTCGGTGGTTTTCCCGTGCTGATAGCTGCCTTCTGCTACCCGATCGGCAATCAACTCGTATGGGAAGCAGTAAACGGCAACAGTTCTCTGCCCGTCCTTGATTCCGAGTATCTTCAAAATCCCTTTAATAAGGTGTTCCTGCTGACGCTCGGCTCTCTTCCTTTCTGGCTCATTCTCATTGGCGTGAACAGGCCGCCACCTCCATCGAGCGGGCAGGTCATGCATACGGCAATCGTCGCTTTTTTCTCGGGCATACTTGCCACAAGTCTGTTTCTGCTGGCACGAAACAGGGCGGAAAGACCGAGTGAACTGGCCGCGGTCGATGCCACCCAATCAAGTGAGGTTGTTTTTGCAATGCTTGGTGAAATCATCCTTCTCGGCTCGCCGTTGCCGAATGCAGCAGGGTTGACAGGCATCGCCATGGTCTTTGCCGGGCTGCTGCTGTTTGTCTGCTTTCAGGAAATCAAAAATAATTCAGACAAGGATTCCGGTAGAACCTCCGGAACTACGGACTCTTAAGGCCTGCCGGGTTCCCGGCGAGCGGAAGGTGACGGCCGGAGCTGACTTTACATAGTCCGCCGGCGATCTTAGCTTGTTCAGGAAATAGTCGTTCCCGTTCGTCCCGGGAACCTTTGTTTGTCCTGTTGTTCATAACCTGCGGAATCAATAATTTACACTTTGCATAGAGAGATTTGAACGGCTTACATGTATAGAGGCGAACGTTTTAACAGTATCAGCCACCTGGTTGGCGCACTATTTGCCCTGGCCGCCCTGGTTCTGCTTGTTGTACATACCTCGCGCCAGGGGGACCCGTGGAAGATAGTCAGCTGTACTATTTATGGAGCCTCCCTTTTACTGCTCTATGCCTCTTCCACGCTTTATCACAGCTTTCAAGGCAGATCGAAGATGGTGTTTCGCACCTTTGATCATCTTTCTATCTATCTCCTGATCGCCGGGTCCTATACGCCGCTGACGCTGGTAACCCTTCGTGGCGGCTGGGGTTGGTCTCTGTTTGGTATCGTCTGGGGGCTGGCCTTGGCAGGCATTGGACTGGAGTCATTCTCGAAAGAAAGAATGTCGCTGCTCACCATGATCATCTATGTGCTGATGGGCTGGCTGATTTTGATAGCACTCAAACCCCTGATAGAGCTGTTGCCCGCCATGGGCTTTGTCTGGCTGGTACTGGGCGGCATATTCTATACGGTCGGGATTGTTTTTTACGTGTTTGATAAGCGGGTACGCCATTTCCACGGCGTCTGGCATTTGTTCGTGCTGGCAGGGAGTCTCTGTCACTTTTTCACCATGTTTTTTTATGTTATCTGATCAGGGGCAGGCCCGGGAGCGGGATGTGTAGTCATGGAGCCAGGCTCAGTGGTATCTGTCTTTTTTTGACGGGATGGCAGAATGAAAGGTGCTGCAATCGATAAACCCCGAGGACCATTTCAATCTTGTCTGCAGTTGAGCTGGAAGATTGATTGGAACAGCAGAATCGGCAGGTAACAGCGCGAAGAAAGCAGTTGTTCTAAAGAGATTTTTCGGATAGTCTCGGGCAGAATTGAAAGCATGGGGCAGCCCTTCAGAACCGGCATCTGGCCATCGATGAGCATCGTCACGACGCTGTTGCTGTCTGGAAGATCAGCAAGCGGTTTCCCCCAACAGAAAAGTTCAGAAATCATCATGGGAAATGGAAAAGCATAATTTACGCGTTGAGAAAATCGGCGGGACGTCAATGACTCGTTTTCCGGAGATCATTGACAATGTTATTCTGTACAATAAAGAGGATGTCTTCGGCCGTGTTTACGTGGTTTCTGCCTATGCGGGGGTAACCAACGAGTTCCTTGAGCACAAGAAAACCGGGCAGCCGGGAATTTACAAACTGTTTGAGGAGCAGAAAAACTATCCTCCAAAAATGCTTGCTTTGCGGGATCATCTCTTCAAGCTCAACGAAACGATGGCAGGGGTCGGTCTTGATCTTGAACTGGCCAATGATTTTATTGGTGATCGTATTGATCTTGCCATCAATATCTTGCGGAGCATGGACAATGTTCTTGCTTCCGGTTACGTCACCCGTACCGAACTCCTGCTGGCCGCCCGGGAACTGCTGGCCTCGCTGGGTGAGATGCAGAGTGCTTTCAATTCGGCAAATATTATGCAGAATCAAGGCTATGACGCCACCTTTGTCGATCTGAGCGGCTGGGAAGATGGACGCCAGATGACGATTGATAAGCGAATAAAAGAGAGTTTTGCTGCTATCGATCCTTTTTCGACCATCTGCTTTGCCACGGGATATACCAAGGGTACAGAAGGTATCATGCGGGAGTTCGATCGCGGCTATTCGGAGGTAACCTTCTCAAAAGTTGCCGTCCTGCTGAAGGCCTCCGAGGCGATCATCCACAAGGAGTATCATCTCTGTTCCGGCGACCCGCTTACCATCGGGGAGGAGTTCGCCCATCCGGTCTGCAACACCAATTATGACGTTGCCGATCAGCTTGCCGATGTCGGTATGGAGGCGATCCACCCAAAAGCAGCCAAGCCGCTGGAAACCCATTCGATACCGATACGGGTGAAAAACGCCTTTGATCCCGGTCATCCCGGTACGCTGATCACCAAGGATTTTGTTGCACCTCAGTCGAAAGTGGAAATAGTCACCGGATCCAACAAGGTGATCTGTGTTGAAGTACATGATACCCGCATGGTCGGCGAGGTGGGATTTGACATGAAGATCATGAATATCATTGCCCGCCACAAGGTTTCCTATATCAGCAAGATGACCAACGCCAATACCATCGACCTGATTGTGATGGAGCGGGATTGTTCTCAGGCCCTTATCAATGAACTGAAGAGTACCTTTGAACTCATCAGGACGCATAAGGTGGCAATTGTCTGCGCCATCGGTTCCAATATCGCTCAACCCGGAATCATGGCGACCGCTGCGCTGGCTCTTGCAAAAGAAAAGATAAACATCATGGCCGTGTCCCAGACCACCCGCCAGACCAATATGCAGTTTATTGTCGAACGGGTCGAGTTTGCCAACGCACAACGCGTCCTACACGCCGCTCTCTGCACGTAGAAGCGGATGGTCCTGTCCCGAGGCGGCCGCAGGTCCCGCCGGGAGAACGTTGAACCGATAATCCGGCTCGCAGGGCTTATTCTGTCTGAATAGGTTACCAGTGATCCTATTTAGCACTACCCGGAGGGGGCCATGCAATAGGGTAGCCGAACTTCTCTGGTTTACCCGGCAGGTAGTCGATCAACCGGCGATATTCCGGAGATTCCTTCCTTCAGGGCTGAAATTGTGAGGCACTATTGACAGGGGATGCCCAGCTCTTGACGTGAATGTGATCAGCACGGTGCAGCGATGAAGCGCGACCTGTGATAAAAAAAGCAAGCAACCAAATAATAATTTTTCAGATGGGGGAAGAGCATGTCACTTGCCGAGAAGCTCAATGAGATTCGTGAAGGAGCAAAACAGAGAATACCAGAGGAATTGCGGCTCATAATGGCAAGAGGGATCAATGAGCTCAGGGAGTCCGGTATTCTTGATTCGGTGCTTAAAAAAGGGGACAGTCTGCCGCCCTTTAGGTTGCCGAACCAGACCGGCGACCTGGTTTCATCGAGAGATCTTCTGCGGCGAGGGCCGCTGGTAATGACCTTTTATCGGGGAGTCTGGTGACCTTATTGCAATGCAGAGCTGGAAGCACTGCAGAAGATTGTACCGGAAATCGTGAAACGCGGGGCAGAGGCGGTGGCCTTCTGTCCCCAGCGTCCTGAATTTTTAAAACAGATGCGCGAGAAACATGGCCTGAGTATGGATATCCTTCGTGATCAGGGGAATGACTATGCAAAAGAGCTGGGACTGCGCTACGTCCTGCCCGGCTACCTGCAGGAAGTCTATATGAAGTTTCCGCTTGATCTGCCCCGATTGAATGGCGAACCCTCCTGGTCGCTGGCCATGCCGGCACGGTATGTTGTCAACCAGTCCGGAGTGATAGCCGCTGCCGACTATGCGGTCGACTATACACACCGGCCGGAGCCGGAGAAGACGTTGGAGGACTTGGACAGGATCTGAAACGGCTCCGGGGTGAAACATCGAAGGTAAAAAAGAGAGTGGCCGGAGCTCAGGGTTCCGGCCATTCGCCGTTTTGTTGCTCGGACACCAGGTAGCAGAACCTGTTCCACTCAAACGCTCTGTTCGAGACGGGGCAGCGCAGGGTTACCGTGTGCTCGCCCACGGCGGCAACCTCCCAGTCGCCGGCTCTTCTGGAATGATTGATTCGTATCTTCTGGCCGACGACGAAAGGATAGGGCTCAAACAGGGCATAATCGTATTTCATTTCCGTGTTTCCTCGGGTTTTATCAAACAAGGAAGTCCGGCCCAACGGAGGCAATGACGCCCTTATCTTGCGCCTAAAGCCAGGAGATGCTTAATTACGCCGGACAGGTTTCGGCCATGATCCTCTCAACGGCTGCAACCGCCGGTGAATCTTCGGGCAGCTCCATCAACGAGCGTTTCTCCATGTCGAAATCAAGCAGGGAATGATCGTCGGGAATGATGCCGACGATGGGCAGACCTATTTCCTCAACTTCGGCAAGAAAAGCTTCATTAAGGGTTTCAGGAGCCCTGGTAACGATAATGCCGCTGTCTTCAACCTTGAGTTTCAGGCTGAGAAGCATCTCGTTTATCCGGCGCAATGCCCGGAGGCCGCGGAGTGAATAGTCGGTAACGAGGTAGAGGGTGTCGACCTGGCCGCTGGTGCGCCGACTGAGGTGCTCCATGCCCGCCTCGTTGTCCACAACCATGTAGCGGTAATTCTTCATGAGCCGCTCGGTAAAGTTGTTCAGGATGTTGTTGACCATGCAGTAACATCCCTGTCCTTCCTGGCGCCCCATCACCAGCAGGTCAAAGGCTGGTTTTTCAATGAGGGCCTGCTCGACAAGCAGCTCGAGGTAATTTGCCTTGTCCATCCCCGAAGGAACTCCCTGCGGGTCACGCATGAAATTTTCCCGAATATCCCCGATGGTGGTTGTCACGTCGATGCCCAATGTTTCACCAAGGTTGCTGTTTGGGTCAGCGTCAACGGCAAGCACGGGCATCTTGCCATTTTTTGAAAGATGACGAATGACAAGTGCTGCCACCGTGGTTTTCCCGACGCCGCCTTTTCCGGCAAATGCGATAACTTTGCTCATGTTTATTTCCGTATTGTTAATTTAACCAGTAAAAATTGATGAACTCGCAGAGACGATTTCAACCGACAATGTCTGCTAGTATAAGCA
>JAHEMX010000264.1 GCA_024643445.1 Desulfobulbaceae bacterium
GGCTGCATGCCGGTGGCCAGGACCACCATATCCACCGTCTGACGAATTTTTTCTCCGGTAACGGCATTTTCTGCAACCACGGTAATCCGGCTGTTATCGGCCGCCTGCTCGACTTCCGCGACTTTTCCCTTGATAAAAAAGACGTTTTTATCTTCCTTGATCTTCTCGTAGAATTTTTCATACCGGTAACCCGGGGCCCGCATGTCAATGTAGAAAATAAAAATTTTGGCTTCCGGATACCGTGCCCTGATATAGGTGGCATGCTTTAATGATGCCATACAGCAGATATAGGAGCAGTAGGGCAGGTGGTTCTCGTCCCTGGAACCGGCGCATTGAACAAAGGCCACGCTTTCCGGTTCTTTATCATCCGAGGGGCGCAGGATCTTCCCCTGGGTCGGCCCGTTGGGCGCGGCCAGACGTTCCAGCATCATGTTGGTGATAATGTTCGGATACCGGCCAAAACCGAGATTGTCTATTTTTGCCGCATCATAGGGTTCCCATCCGGTTGCCCAGACGATGGCGCCGACGTTCAGATCAATGGTCTTGGACTTCATTTCCAGATCGACCGCGTCATACTTGCAGGCTTCCTGGCAGCGCTTGGCATCTTCGGTCCCAATGATCTGGGGCGAAATCACGTATCGTGACGGCATCGCCATGGCATGCGGCAGATAAGCGCCCTTTGTTTTATTCATTCCGAAATTAAACTCATTGGGCAATTCAGCCTGGCAGGCATCCGCACAAGCACCGCAGCCGGTGCAGTTTTCATTGACATATCGCGGGTTCAACTTAACTGTCACCTTATAGCTGCCGGGTCCTCCGCTGACTTTTTCAACTTCCGCCAGCGTAAAAAATTTGATGTTCGGATTGTCTTTAATCCGTCTGAAGTTGATTTCCAGACCGCAGGTGGGGGGGCACAGCTTGGGAAAATATTGATTCAGCTGCGCGACTCTTCCGCCCAGATAAGGATTTTTTTCAACGATGAACACTTCGTGCCCCACTTCGGCGGCTTCCAGGGCTGTGGTCAAACCACTGATCCCTCCGCCAACCACCATAATACTTCCGCTTAAGGGGGCTGATTTGTCTTCAGTCATGCTATCCCTCCGTGCTTAAAATGTTTCTAAAAAAATAACCAAAACGATTCGTATCTTTTTTGCACTTCAGGGTCGCTCCATGCGAGCCCTTTAAATTCTTTTTATGTTTCGATTTCCTCACGGCTCGGAACCTAAAACTCGACGCCGGACAAGGGGAAAATTCTTTCCGCCCATTTCCGGATCCCAGTTTTAAGATCCCAGCTCCTCAGAGGTCTTTTTCATCCTGAAGAAGCGGATGGTCATTAATAAAAACCTCCAGATGCCCGACAGGGCACCTGGAGGTTTTATTCACGACTTATTCATCGTCGTCAAAATCCAGATTAGGGAATGATCTTGACGTAATCAACTTTCTTCAGGCTCCATTCATTTTTAGCCTTGTCATAAGTAGAGTTGGTGAAGCAGAACCAGTTTGCATCATCCTGGCCCGGATGGTCTGCCTGATAGTAGAAGCCCGGGTAACGGGTTTCTTTTCTATACTGGATATGTCGAAGGTGTGCTTCAACCGTATACAGTCTATGGGTGATTTCCCAAGCTCTCATGAGCTCATGAAGATCACCGGCAGCCATTTTTTCACAGTCAGCGCGCATGGTTTCCAGAAGATCAATAACGATTTCAAGGTTCTTGCTGGTGGTCATGTAGTATGTTGCAGTTCCTGCGCCATACTCATGGGTGGCTTTCATCATCCGGTACATCATGCCGTTCGGTTTGATGTAATTCGGGTTGATGTCTGCTGCTGTGGTGTATGCCATATTGTCCAGGTAAGTTCTGACGGGTTTGTAAACCAGCGCCACCAGTTCTTCCTTGGTTTCTTTCAGGGTCGGTTTGAAGCTGGCATTGTCACGGACAAATTTAACCATTTCCTTGGCTGCCATTCGGCCTTCAGCATGGGAACCAGAGGAGAACTTGTGACCTGAGCAAGCCACACCGTCACCGGAGGTGAACAGACCGGCTATTGTGGTCATTCTGTTGTAAACTTTGCCATTGAACTTGATTTTATAAGATTCCGGAACCCAGTCATAATCCGGGCCGGAAGTCCAGATACCGCAGCAGCCGGAGTGAGAACCCAGCAGGTACGGTTCGGTCGGCATAACTTCGGAATTTTTCTTTTCCGGTTCGCAGTCCTGAGCACACCACAGGTTGGCCTGGCCGCAGGTCATGTCAAGGAAGTCTTCCCATGCTTCTGATTCCAGATGTTTGAGTTCTTTCTTGTCCATGGTTTTTCCGAGTTCAGCCAATGCGGTGACGGTGTCCATCATGATCGGGCCGCGGCCTTCTTTCATTTCGAACAGCATCAGGTGGTTACGCAGACAGGTCGGAGTAATTGCTGCGGTTCCGTAAGGTGCGTATTTCTTGAGCTCTGCTTTTGCAGCGTCGCTGGCGGCAAAATTTTCACCCAGACCGTTCAATGTTTTGGCTTTGAACAGAAGGAACCATGCACCTACCGGGCCGTAACCGTCTTTGAAACGAGCCGGGGTGAAACGGTTTTCCATCATGGAAAGTTCCGCACCAGCGCGAAGTGCCATGGTGTATGTAGAACCTGCGTTCCATACCGGGTACCATGCACGGCCTTTACCTTCACCAACCGAACGCGGCTGATAAATATTAACCGCACCACCGCATGCAACCATCATGGTTTTGCATTTGATGATGTATACTTTGTTTTCACGAACAGAAAAACCGACGGCGCCGGCAATCTGTTTCGGGTTGTTGGCGTCATTCAACAGTTCAACGATGAATACGCGTTCCAGAATGTTTTCATCGCCCAGCGCCAGCTTGGCGGCTTCTGCAACGATTCTCTTGTAAGATTCACCATTGATCATGATCTGCCATTTACCTGTACGTACAGGAGTGGCGCCGCCTTTCAGCGTACCCATTTTCTGGCCTTTTTTACCGTCGAGGTTTTTTCCGTCTTCGGTTTTTTTCCAGACCGGCAGGCCCCATTCTTCGAACAGATGAACGGAATCATCAACATGGCAGCCAAGGTCAAAAATAAGGTCTTCACGAACAATACCCATCAGGTCGTTGCGGACCATGCGGACGTAATCATCCGGGGTGTTGCTGCCGATGTAAGTATTGATAGCAGACAGACCCTGGGCAACCGCACCGGATCTTTCCATAGCGGCTTTGTCGCAAAGAAGAATCTTGGTATCGGGAGAAGCCCATTTTTTTACTTCAAACGCTGTACCGCAAGCTGCCATTCCGCCACCTACGATCAGAATATCGACTTCGCGCTCTACGACTTCGGGATCCCTTACGGCTTTGAGCTCACCTAACGGTTTATTTGGAATTGCCATCGTATATCCTCCTTAAGATATTAATTTTCGTGATTTTAATTAAACCTCAACAGACAATTAAACAGTTGCAGCAGGTTTTGGAAGTGCATAACCGTCGGCTTCTTCAGTTGAAAGCAGGCCACTGTCAAGATTTTTGCCTTTCAGGTCTTTATACGCATTTGCAGCTCCTTCAGCGGTTGTCCGAATGGGGAACTTAAAGCGTTTGATGGTGCCGTTTCTGAATTTGCAGGTCCACATAACATCTTCGGTACCCATCATCGGCATAATGCTGCTTCCCATGGGAACGAAATCCGCATACCCTCTGACTTCAATCGCCTGGGTCGGGCAGATTTTTACACAGGAAAAACATTCCCAGCACTGATCCGGCTCTTGGTTATAAGCCTTCATTGCATTGGGATCCAAAACCATCAGGTCGTTGGGGCAAATATACATACACGCTGTTTTGTCCCCGCCTTTACATCCGTCGCATTTTTCAGCAATTACGAAACTTGGCATTCTTTACCTCCTATTTAAGTTTAAAGAAAGTGAATAAAAAATTCCACTTTGTTCTGTACTGTCTAAACTCTGTTAGTGCCGAACCTGGCGCACCTCCTTTCTCACTCTTACCAGAAATAATTATTTCGTCATAATTTGGATCGATCTGTTCTGTCGATCTACTTTATCTTTCTTAATTTCATATAGTTACGAATAACCATAAAATCATTTTATATTTAAAAATCAATCGAAATGGACTTTTTCTTTTTAAAAAGGAGTTAATTACCACCCCCCAAATTTCTTGTCAAGAAATTTTGGGAATCAAATTTATGAACAGTTACGCATAGTTACAGATCCAAATTTTCTTCCATATATAGACATAACTTTATCGGCATACACCATATATCGTGTATGCCCTTATTTTTTTTACCGGATAAAGACCCGGGGAACCCGGTCGGAAACCCCCGTCAGAATCTCATAACTTAATGTGTTTATAGCCTTTGAAATATGATCCGCGCCGATGGGAAATTGTTCATGAGGTCCGAACACCACCACCTCATCTCCCAGCGCCACGCCCGGGATTTTCCCGACATCCAGCATGGTCTGATCCATGCATATTCTGCCGATTACAGGTGCAAGGCACCCGCGAACCAGCATCCGGCCTTTGGATGATAATAAACGGTTATAACCGTCCGCATATCCGATCGAAACCGTGGCAATAACTGTCGGTCGGGATGTTTCGGCGGCGGCACCGTAACTCACCGCAAACCCGGAATTCACTTCCTTCAAATGGATAATCCGGGATTTGAGCGTCATTGCCGGGATAATTCTGATTTTATTCATATCCACAGAATCCGATGGATAGTATCCATATACGGTAATGCCCGCCCGGACCATATCCAGATGGGTGTCCGGCATATCAATAATGGCAGCGCTGTTGGCGGCATGCCGGACTTTAAATTCAATCCCCTGCTTTTTTAATTGCGCCAGAAATTCTGTGAAAACTTCAAACTGCCGAACCGCCATGGACTTGTCCGCAGCGTCCGCAGTGGCAAAATGCGTATAAATGCCCTCCAGATCGATTCCCGGCAATCTTTTTATCGCCGAGATTTCCCTGATGGCCCCATCTGCTATAGCTATCTTTTTAAATGGCTGACACAGGTCACAGGGAACAATTCCCAGGCGCCCCATGCCGGTATCCACCTTTACATGGACCTTTATTTTCCGCTTCAGGGTTTTCGCGGCATCCGAGAATAAACGGGCCGCTTCATAGGCCCACACGCTCTGTGTCAAATCATATTCGATCAGTGTGCCGGCCATTTCCGGCGGGGTAGCCCCGAAAATCAGAATGGGCGCATCAAATCCGGCCTCACGGATACGGATCGCCTCCCTGATTCTAGCCACTCCCAGTGCATCCGCGCCATCCGAAAGGACCCGGCCGGCAACCTCTAAAATGCCATGCCCATAAGCATTGGCTTTCAGCACCGCCATTAACCCGCTTGCAGGATTCAGCAGACTCTTGATCTGTTTGATATTATGCGAAATAGATCTTAAATCGATTTCAGCCCATACGTCATATAGTGTCAAAGGGACTCCAGGATTTACCCATTATAATGATTAACATAAAATTATAAGACGAGAACGCCCGACATTGAACATTCAATGCTCAACTTCCAACAATTCATCCAATCTATCCGTCCGGATCATTATTTTAAACATTCCGATCCAGGCTCCGGTATTGGACCGCCTCTGCGATATGATCCGGCCGAACATGTTCCTCGTTTTCTAGATCCGCAACGGTCCGGGCAATTTTTAGCACCCGGTTGTAAGCGCGCGCCGACAGGTTCAGCTTATCCACCGCTGCTTCCAGCAGTTGGGCCGATGCCGGGTCAACCGGACAAAACTT
>JAHEMX010000265.1 GCA_024643445.1 Desulfobulbaceae bacterium
ATCCTGACCAGCTGATGGCCTCGGCGCCCTTATAGGCACGGTCAATGGCTGTCTGTAAATCCTTGCCGACAGCGGTAATACCAAGCACCCTGCCGCCAGCGGTAACAAGCCTCCCTTTTTCTATCTTGGTACCGGCGTGGAATACTTCAACTCCGTTTATTTTAGAAGCGGCGGTGAGTCCTTTCATCTGTTTTCCGGTTTCATAATGACCGGGATAACCGCCTGAAGACATCACCACACAGATCGTCGGTCGCGGATCTATTTTCATTTCGATCTGATCGAGCCTTCCGTCAATACCTGCCTCGAAGATATCTATAATATCGCTTTTCAGCCGCATCAGAAGCGGCTGGGCCTCAGGATCACCGAATCGGCAATTGAATTCCAGCACATTGATGCTGCCGCCGCTGATCATCAGGCCGGCATAAAGCATTCCCTTGAACGGCCGGCCTTCTGTGGCCATACCGCGTATGGTCTGCAGCATCACATGTTCCATAACATATTCAGCAATTTCACTCGTTACCACAGGTGCCGGCGAGTAGGCGCCCATACCTCCGGTATTGGGCCCCTTGTCACCATCAAATATCGGCTTATGATCCTGGGAACTGGGTAGCGGCAGGACTGTTTTGCCATCAGTGAAAGCGATAAAGGAGGCTTCTTCACCAACCAGGCACTGTTCCACGACAATTCTGTCTCCGGCGGAGCCGAAGGCCTTGTCATTCATGATCAGATCGACGGCGTCTTTTGCCTCATCGACAGTGGCACAGACAATGACGCCTTTTCCAGCGGCAAGCCCATCCGCCTTGACGACAATTGGTGAACCGCACTTATCAATATATTTTTTTGCCTTCTTCGCTTCTTTGAATACCTTGAAGTCTGCGGTGGGAATCTCATATTTTTTCAGAAATTCCTTGGTAAAAACCTTGCTGCCTTCAAGGATGGCAGCCTTTTTATTCGGTCCATAAATCCTTAAACCGCTCGCCTCAAAGGCGTCCACAACCCCTGCCACAAGAGATGACTCCGGTCCGACAATGGTAAGGTCAATTTCTTCTTTTCGGGCAAAGGCAACAAGGGCATCAACGTCTGTGGCGGCTATTTCCAAACATTCTGCCATTTTTCTGATTCCAGCATTACCGGGTGCACAGAAAATTTTGGATACCTTTTTGCTCTGGTTGATCTTCCAGACAAGCGCATGTTCCCGCCCTCCTGAGCCGATGACCAATACTTTCATTTTTTCCCCCATTTTTTCGCTTATGGAAACTGCATTTGGATGTTTAGTGAATTACAGGATCGATCTCTACTGTTCTCCCGAAAAATAATCTATCTGGCAGATCTTACAATCATTAACTTTTAATTCAGGCCATCGGGGGGTGGTGATATTGTTGTAATTTTTCATGGCAAATAGCTGAATTCACGTTGACAAATCGGGCAGCAATGGGTAAATGAATGAATGTCCATTCATTCTCGAATACATTCTACTTAAACTGCTATGAAATCGATCGATAAACATAATAAAATAATTCTTTCAGCAACCAAGGTGTTTGCTAAAAAAGGTTTTTTTAACGCCAGGATATCCGATATCGCCAAGGAGGCAAAGGTCGCCGATGGCACTATCTATCTCTATTTCAACAACAAATTCGATATACTCATATCAGTTCTTGAAGAAGAGATCGGCAAAATCATCGAACAGATCAAGAGGGCGATCGAGAACGAGCCCGACGCCAAAACAATGCTGGAAATTTTTGTGACAAAGCACCTGTCTGCCATGAAAAACAATAAACACCTGGCAGAAGTCATTCATATGGAACTGCGCCAAAGCGACCGATTGGTAAAAGAATACCGGAACAACACCTTCAGGTCTTATATCAACCTCATTTCCGAGATCATTCAGCGCGGGCAGGAACAGAAGATATTCCGACAGGACATCGCGCCGGGAATTGCCAAAAGAGCTTTCTTTGGCGCGCTTGATGAGGTTACGCGGGTGTGGACCGACGCAAACGTAACCCACTACACGCTCGAGGAAACCACCGAGCAGATTCTGGCGCTTTTCCGTTCAGGCTTGCTCGCGTCCCCTGCTGCCGGAAAAAACTGAATTATTCCTGAAATCAGGAAATATCAGGGGCAGTTATATCAATTACTTCAAATTCCCGGGTACCGCCCGGTGTCTTGGCTGTAACATCGTCCCCGACTTCCTTGCCAATCAGACTTTTGCCGAGTGGCGACAGGACAGAAATCGATCCCTGTTTAACATCCGACTCTTCAGGGCCGAGTAATTGATAGGTTACTTCTTCATTGCTGTCTAGGTCCATAAGCCTGACGACGGTACCAAAAACGACGCGTTTCGTCGGTACCTTCGTACAATCGATGACCTCCGCCCTGCTCAGCTTATCCTTCAATTCGAGAATGCGGCCTTCGATGTGTCCCTGACGTTCCTTTGCGGCATGATATTCGGCGTTTTCACTAAGATCTCCGTGTCCCCTGGCTACTTCGATAGCCCGCACCACCTCTATCCTATCAACACGCTCCAGCCGATGAAGTTCTTCTTTCAATTTCAGGTTTCCTTTCACCGACATTGGTATCCGTACAACCATTTAATGTCTCCATAAAAAAAGCCTGCCTGGACCACAGCGTCCACTGCAGGTACTTGCAAAACAAAATTTACCAGCGATATGCCAGCCTCACAAAGGCATCCTGGGAATCATAATCCCCAGACCATTCTGAAGCGAAGGTTCCTTTTACTAGAAAGATCGGGCTAATTTCAAGTAAAATATTAAATTCAAGGGCCTGAACCAGCCCGTCATGCTGTTCATAACCCAGGCCGTAGAGTGCGGAGACGGAACTCGTTCCACTCTGCAACCAGCCCGTTGGCCACAGTTCCAATTTATATTCGGCCGAGAAGAAATGTTTCCAGTAGTTTCCGGGACTCCAATAAGGAGGCTCTGATCCACCCGGCTCGATTTCGCTTTCAGGAAGATCGGAATTTGCAATACTGTTATCCAGCATCTCATAATCATAACGCAAATCGACAGAGTTTCGTTCTCCAAACAGACGATAGGCACCCCAGAGATTGAAAAGTTGACCGTCGTTATTGTCGCTGTAGTGCATCATGGAAAAATCAAAACCGAAAAAGACACGAGGTAAAAACTCAAAATTCAAACCTGCTTCAAAATCTCTTTTATAGATGCCACCGATCAGAGCATCGATAGTATCATCGACTGCTGACTGTTTAATTCCGGCGTATAGGCCCACTCCATCGGCCAGTTGTGTATTGATGTTTACATCGTAGAGGATAAAAGACTTCCCGTCGGTATCGAAATCCTCAAAGCCCAAGGCAGCGGAAAACTGGAACAATTCGTTTAAATGCAGGCTGTATTGACCAAGCAGGAAATTACTCTTGAGCAGTGTTGAGGACGTGTTGTCGCCATATTCATTTCTGGCATACCAGACACTCGTTTCCTGCGAAACCGTAGGCATCAGACTGAGACTGGTACCAAAATATTTTTGCGTTATGTTCTTATAGCCGTTCCGGCCATCTTCCCTGCGGTATTTTCCGTCAAGCAACAAATGGGGTTGACGCTGCCTGACATTTTTTTCGGCCGCATCCTCGAGCATCGGGTAATCGACATTCAACTCCTTGATTTTTTCCAGCAGTTCGGTTTCCTCCCATTTCTTTCCCAGACGGCTATACACGGTAACAAGATCGGTATAGGATTCTTCACCGGCCTCTTTATCTACATCAATGAGTTGCTGATAATCTTTTTCGGCCTGGTAGAATTCTCTGGCATTAAGAGAGTTCTTGGCATCTCGTTCAATCTTAATAATCTTGTGCCAGCGATACGTATCATAGAGCGCTGCGGTGATCAGGGCAGTCTTGCTCCCGAGGTGTTGACTGAAATACGAAGGTGCCATGAATACATCAAGTATTTCTTCATCATTGGGTGAAAACAGCAGATTTCCCCAAAACGTATGGGACAAAAACAGTTTATACTCGGGAATCTCTTCAAGCTGAATCATTGAACCTGAAATGGTGTCCTTGAGCAGGAAATAGAGTGCATCGTAGATTTTCAGAGCTTCATCCCAGCGATAGTCTGCCCACAATGACCGGGCCAGTAAAAGTCTGTCAGTAACCGTATAGCTGCTCTTTTGCTGAGAGCTATCCTCGCTCGCTTTTTCAATCTCTTTTTCATGAGGCAGAAACGTTTCTATGATAGTCTCGGCATCTCCCTGCAGATAGGCGATGCGATACATCTGTTGCTGAAAATAGTTTTCTTCTGGAAAGGATGAGCCGAGAGCATGATAAACATCCCACGCGGTATCGTAGTCTGACATGGAAAAAGATGCCTGCGCACTCAGGGTGCGCGCGCGAACAGATTCCGGATAAAGACGGCTCACTTCTTCCAAAATGCTTAGGGCCGAGGAAAACCTCTTGAGCAGTATCAACAGCTCGGCAGAGTCGAGTCGCTCCGCAACTGATACCTTTTTTTCAATTCCAACCGCAGCGTTTGGCCCGCTTGCATCTGAACGTCGCCCGGTCTCATTGTTCTTGCTCGCTTGCTTTTCTGCAACAATGGCCATCAGCAGCGGGATTTTCTCTGAGGTTCTGAATATATTCCGGTAATAATCCAGCAGGTCCAGACATTTTTCATAGGCACCTGCTTCAAAATGCGCCATTGCCAGAAAGAGCACTACCTCCTCGTCTGAAACATTGAATTGCTGTTGCGCCATTTTTTCCTGGAGATAATCACCTGCTTTTATTTGAGCATCATTACCATTGCCTGCCAATCGCTCAAACTGCAATTGCAGATGGAAAAGTCTGCTTTTCTGTTCGACGGTAATCGATTGCCCCTCAGGTTTCTCACCAGCCTTTTCAGCAAAAAGGAGCCATGCGGCAGCAGCCTGTATGTCATTTCTTTTTATTGACTGATCCGCCAATTGCAGTATCACATCCATGGAAACGCCATATTCAACAACAGCCTCCCGCAAAAGCCTCTCAGCGACAAACTGGTTTCCCAGGGAAAAAGAAATTGCAGCACTGAACCGTTTCAGGCGCAGTTTGATAGCTGAATCAGCCTGATATTTTCCGGACAAGACAGAGAGTACTTTCTCAGACCGTGTGTAAAGTTTGTTTCTGATCAGATTATCAAGAATAAGATACTCGATTCTGATCGCTGAATCGCGATCCATCAGAGATAGCTGTTTATCGTTGGGATACAATTGCTCAAGACGGTCAACGAGGCCGATTGCACCGGCCATTTTGATAGCCTGAGTCCTTATATCAACAGCATCCGGTTCCAATTTCAGATATGCTTCATAATCGGCCAAGGCGCCGATGTCATAGTTCAGGCCATCCCTGCATTGCGCACGCAGCAGATAAAATGAAGCAGGAAGACCCTCTTTTTTTTCACCATTATCCAGAAAGGTGAGACACGCTTCATAAGAGTGTCTTTTAAGATATATCGATGACAACTTCTGCACTGTTTGAATATCTTCAGGATCATGGATAATGATGATCTGCAGCACTTCAATCAACTCATCTTCTCTACCCACTTTTTCGAGCAGCTCCGACATGGCACGGTAAATACCGATTCTATCGGGAGTAATTTTCGCCAGGTCGCGCCAGAGAAGCCATACGCCGTTGTTTTCGATAATTGAAAGCAGATCGTTGGCCAGTATAAGCTGAAGATTTGCAATTTCACCGGAGACATCCTCTCCGGCAGGAAACTCTTTCCGATATTG
>JAHEMX010000266.1 GCA_024643445.1 Desulfobulbaceae bacterium
GGCGAGGATACAAAAAAAACTGAACCGTTTGCGAAGTTTCGGTCTTGGCACCAGCACCACTCCGGTTCAAAACGCATCGGAGAAAACGAAACAACTGAGAACCCGGGGGACCTATGGTTCGGAATTATGGCTGCGCCTGGATTCGCCGCATCTGATTTTTCAGAAATTGGGATTTACCCCGGATCGCTACGTGCTCAATCTCCAGAAGAACTCGATGTCAGATGTCAGCCGAATCAAGCAGTACCTGGGCCGGGAGGCGCGATCGCTCATCTGGGCCCTGCCGCCGGTAGTTCATGACGGAGCTCTTCCACCATTAAAAAAGACGATTAAGACCCTGATAAGATCGGGTTTTCGAAGCTTTCAGGTCGCTCATCTCAGTCAGGCGGATATGTTTGACGGGGAAAACGTATATCTTTTTGGCGATTATTCTCTCAATCTGCTCAACAGCCAGGCCCTGTTGATGGCCCAGGCTCAAGGGCTGAGAGGGCTGCAATGCTGCATCGAGGCCGATCGGGATTGCCTGGCGAGAGCGGTAACGGGATTCAGGCAGGCCATGGCGCAGCCGGCAAAAAACAATAGACAGGATCACGGTGCCCAGCTCGGCATGACCGTGTTCGGGTCGCCACCTCTGTTCACCTCACGCATAGCAGCGGATCATTTTGCTTATGGCCGCGGAATTATAAGTCCCAAGAACGAGGAGTTTATTATCGAGAAAAAGGGGGGGTATACCCAGACGAGGGCGAAAAAATCATTTTCGCTTCTGCCGTACCGGTATGAGCTTGAAGCGATCGGCATTAATTATGTTGTCGTTGATCTCACCGGCTTAAAACTAGGCAGAAAAGAGTTGCAGGATATCGGCTACCGCATTGCAAACAAGGGGAAATTGTATCGCCTGCCGACGTTTAACTATCTCGGCACGCTCGAATAACGATGACAATTACCGCGCTGCTTTGTTACGTGGCCTGCGTTTGACAAGACCAGCGTGAGAAGATAATTGAGCATCGTTTGCCAGAGAAATCTTGAAAAAAAGTATAAGGGCCATTATTAGTATTGACTTAAGAGTGCTATTGCATTAAAAATACCAATCTTTTGTTCCGTCTATCGCAAAGCATCAGTAACAGAAGATATAAAAAGACAAGTAAACCGCAGAGTCGGTTTGTATGAGTTGAGGTCCAAACAGGAGGAAGTAATTCGTGGCTAATCACAAATCAGCTGAGAAAAGGAATCGTCAGTCCCAGGTCCGTCGCGTCCGGAATCGCATCAACCGTTCAAAGATGAAGACGGTAGTAAAGTCCCTGAACAGTGCAATCGAGTCAGGTTCTGTTGAAGAGGCTAAAAGTGCACTAACGGTAGCGGTACCGATGATCGCCAAAACAGCCTCCAAGGGCACGATTCACAAGAAAAATGCATCCCGCAAAATATCACGGCTCACCAGGAAGGTTAATGCGATGGAGGCAAACACCTGATCCAAAACCGCCTGGATGTAGCTGGACGCAACGGGTGCGGCCAGATTGAAGAGCCGCCGGATCTCACATGATTCGGCGGCTTTTTTCGTGTCTTACTAGCACTTTTCTGAATAAATGTGTTATCTTCCATTCTTTTAGTTACTCAATGGAAACAGGAAAATGACTGCCTTAACGATACGCCCCGATTTCAGCGAATTTTCTCAAAGAGCCCGCAGTGCCCGGCTTGTTCCGGTATCTGCCACCGTCATAGCTGACCTGGACACCCCCCTGACCCTGTTCTGCAAGATTTACCAGGATCGTGAACAGGTATCGCTGTTTGAGAGCATGGAAGGCGGTGAGAAATGGGGTCGCTATTCTTTTATCGGCTTTGATCCACTCGTGACCTTTGTCTCAAAGGACAACAATATCACGATTCAGTCAACGGCGGGCGGACGGGCCAGCCAAAAGCGTTTTCAGGATAATCCCCTTGCCGCCCTCCGGCGTCTGGTCACTGAAATGAACGCCTATAGTGACCCGGAGCTGCCCCGCTTCTGCGGCGGGGCCATCGGTTTTCTTGGCTATGATATGGTCAGGTTCATGGAGCACCTTCCCGATCTGCATGAAAAGCTTGATCTGCCTGATTCTTCCTTCTTTATTCCCGGAACGGTTCTCGTGCATGACAGTTTTCGACAGAGTGTGACCATTATCTGCTGGGCTGATACTGCGGCCCATGCCGATCTTGAAACATGCTACCGGCAGACCCTGGGTAGCCTCAGGGATATAGCCGCCTGCCTGGAAAACCCGGTTCCCGAGCGGTTTCTGGACAAGAAGGGCAGGGGCGACAGCTACACCCATGATTTCAGTTCCAATATGGAGCCGGAACAATTTCATGCGATGGTTGCACGTGCCAGGGAGTATATCCTCGCCGGCGATATCTTTCAGGTCGTTCTGTCTCAGCGCTTTCATACCCGTACAGATCTGCCGCCGCATGCGATCTACCGGGCGCTGCGTCACATTAATCCGAGCCCGTATCTCTTCTTTCTCAAGTTTGGCGATTTGATCCAGATAGGATCATCGCCTGAAATCCTGGTACGCAAAGAAGGTGACACGGTCGAACTGAGACCGATAGCCGGCACGAGGCCCCGCGGGAAAACACCAGAGGAAGACCTGGCGCTTGAGCAGGAGCTGCTCGCTGATCCCAAAGAGCGGGCCGAGCACCTGATGCTGGTCGATCTGGGGAGAAACGACGTCGGCCGTATTGCCAGGGGAGGCAGTGTGGAGGTCAGGGACCTGCTGGTGATAGAACGCTATTCCCATGTGATGCATATCGTCTCGGGCGTACACGGTCTTATTTCTGATAATTGTGACCAGTTCGATGTGGTTGCCGCCTGTTTCCCTGCCGGAACAGTGAGCGGGGCGCCAAAGATACGGGCGATGGAGATAATCGAAGAGCTTGAACCGGAACGCCGAGGGCCCTATGCCGGATCAGTTGGATATTTCGGCTTCTCGGGAAACATGGATTTCTGCATCACGATCAGAACATTTGTCATGCAGGGTAGGGATTTATGGATCCAGGCAGGCGCCGGGATCGTGGCCGATTCCGATCCGCAGCGGGAGCTTGAGGAAACGGTCAACAAATCGATGGGGCTGCGGCGTGCGGTAGAGTTAGCGGAAAAGAGGTTTTAGCCGATGATAATCATCATAGACAATTACGATTCATTTACCTATAACATCGTTCAGACCATTGCGGACAACAATAAAGCGGATCATTGCGCTGAAGAGATACAGGTATTTAGAAACGATAAAATCACGCTCGAGGAACTCGAGCGACGCGCACCCCGGAGGATACTCATCTCACCCGGGCCGTGCACACCGAAAGAGGCCGGCATTTCCGTATCGGTGATTAAACATTTCAGCGGCAGGATACCAATCCTTGGTATCTGCCTCGGCCATCAGGCCATTGGTGAGGCATTTGGCGGAGATGTCGTGAGGGCCGGCAGGATCATGCATGGTAAGACAAGCCCGATTTTTCACGATGGCCGCGGCGTTTTTACCGGCATGCCGGAACCCTTTGCCGGCATGCGCTATCATTCACTCGTGGTGGAAGACCGGAGCCTGCCCGCCTGCCTGGAGGTCAGTGCCAGAACCGATCAGCAGGAGTTGATGGGGGTTCGTCATAAAACACTGGCGGTGGAAGGTGTGCAGTTCCATCCCGAGTCCATCATGACGCCTTCCGGCAGGATACTGCTGAAAAATTTTATGTCTGAGGGCTATCTGTCCCTTCTGGGAATCGGTTGATAGCCACAGGCGGCACGAAACGAGGAGTGCGTATGAATATCAGAGAGGCAATCTCCAGGGTGGTTGACGGTGGTAATCTATCTGAAAAAGAGATGCATGATGTCATGAATGATATCATGAGCGGGGAGGCGACATCGGCCCAGATAGGTTCCTTTCTTACCGGACTCCGGTTGAAGGGTGAAACGGTCGAGGAAATTACCGGGGCGGTCAGGGTAATGCGGGAGAAAGTTACCGCCATCGATACCGGAGTCGACACCGGGGCGGGCGGTATCGTGGTTGATACCTGCGGTACCGGAGGAGACGGCTCGGGAACCTTCAATGTTTCGACGACAGCAGCCCTGGTTGTCGCCGGATGCGGGATTACCGTCGCCAAGCACGGTAATCGCTCTGTTTCCAGTTCCTGCGGGTCTGCTGACGTGCTTGAAGCTGTCGGGGTCAACCTGAACCTGGCGCCGGAACAGGTGAGCGGCTGCATAAAACAGACCGGCATAGGGTTTCTTTTCGCCCCCTCCCTGCATGGCGCCATGAAATATGCCATCGGCCCGCGCCGGGAGATGGGTATTCGCACTATTTTCAATATACTCGGTCCGCTAACCAATCCGGCCGGAGCCAACGTCCAGGTTCTCGGGGTTTTCTCCGGGCATCTGATACGGCCGCTTGCCGAGGTACTGGGCCGGCTCGGATCAAAAAGGGCGCTTGTGGTGCACGGCGAGGGAAACCTCGACGAGATTACGGTAACGGGGGCAACGAGCGTTGCGGAATTGCGGGATGGAGAGGTACATTCCTATACCGTCACACCGGAGGAATTCGGTTTTGCCAGGGTCTCGCTGAAGGAGTTGCGGGGCGGAGCTGATGCCACGGAATCCGCGGCAATAATGAAAGATGTACTGGGCGGAAAGAAAGGTGCTCGACGCGATATGGTCCTGCTCAATAGCGGGGCCGCTCTGATGGCTGCGGGACGCACTGCTGATCTGCTTTCAGGGATCAGGGTCGCAGCCGAATGCATCGACTCCGGAAGCGGTGTGAAAAAGCTCAATGAACTCATCGAATTTACTCGTAATGCGTCGTAGACGATCCTGGTCCGGTAGGCACAATGATTCTTGATAAAATCGTAGAGAAAAAAAAAGAAGAGGTGGCCCGGTTAAAACGCAGGGGACTTCGTCTTCCGGACAGTTATCGTGACTGGAAGCCCGATCAGACGAGAGGGTTTCGTCGGGCGCTGCTGTCCTATGGCGGTGTATCGGTTATTGCCGAGGTAAAAAAAGCCTCTCCGTCAAAAGGTATCATCTGCGCCGATTTTGATCCGGTTCGCATCGCCGTGAATTATCAGAAAAATGGAGCACAGGCCTTGTCGGTGCTCACCGATGAGCCATTTTTCCAGGGGAGCCTTCTTTACCTGATGCAGGCCAGGCAGGCCGTCAGTCTGCCGGTGCTGCGCAAGGATTTCATCATCGACCCGCTGCAGATCGATGAGGCGCGAGCGCACGGTGCCGATGCCATCCTGCTTATCTGCGCCATTCTTGAATCTTCCCAGATCAGGGAATATAAAGAACAGGCTGCGGTTCTCGGCATGGATGCGCTGGTGGAAGTCCACGACGAGGAAGAGGTGCAGAAGGCGCTTGCTGCCGGGTCTGACTTGATCGGGATCAATAACCGTAACCTGAAAGATTTCAGCGTTGACATCAATACCACTTTTCGTCTGCAGAAGATCATTCCGGCGGGTATCCCGGTTGTCTCCGAATCAGGTCTGAAATCTGCCGAGGATATGCGGAGACTGAAAGAAGAAGGGGTCGCCGCGGCCCTGATCGGCGAGACGCTGATGCGGGCCGGGCAGGACAGCGCATTTCTTGCCGACTTGCGCGAAGCACGTGAAACCGGATAGATGCAATGGAAATGCTCAGGACACGCATAAAGATGTGCGGCACCACGCGCCTGAAAGATGCTGAGTATGCCGTCGCCCTTGGTATCGATGCGC